>CAIZKA010000106.1 GCA_903933395.1 uncultured beta proteobacterium
CCTTCTGTCTCCATGGCCCACCCCAAAAAGACAGAAAACTACACAAATCAAACCCCTGTGAACAGCCCCCTTGCAACCGATTGATCGTAAACAACTATTTCAAGGGTTCACGACGTTGGCATTCATGCGATTGCCCTGGCAATCCGCCATGCCTCCGCCGCTCATGTTTGCCTGCGGTATATTGGCCGCTCACCACCTTGAGGCCCGACGGCCAGTCGCGCAAATGATCGGCGCCATAACCCTGCTGCTCGTGTTTCAGCTTCTCGGCGAGATCCTCTCCCGCTCTCTGGCCCTGCCGATTCCCGGGCCGGTGATCGGCATGGCGCTGCTGTTCGCGGTGCTCGCCTGGCGCGGCGGCCCGTCGACCGGTCTTCGTGATACCGCACAAGGCCTGTTGCAACATCTGTCGTTGCTTTTCGTGCCGGCCGGCACCGGCATCATGCTGCACTACCAGCGGCTGTCCGACGAATGGCTGCCCCTGGTGGTTTCGCTGGTGCTGAGTACCGCGCTCACCATCGGCATAACCGCGTTGGTACTGCGCCTGCTGATCAGGCGCTCCGTAGCGCCTGCGCAGGAGGAAGCATGACGCCGCCACTGGGGGAAATCTGGGTCTACCTCGCCGCTTCGCCCCTGCTCGGCCTGACCATGACATTGCTGGCCTATCAGGGCGCGACCTGCCTGCACCGCCATTGCCACGGGCATCCGCTGGCCAACCCGGTACTGTTTGCCGTCGCGGCGCTGGTGGCCCTGCTCTGGCTGACCGGCACGTCCTACCAGACCTATTTCGACGGCGCGCAGTTCGTGCATTTCCTGCTCGGCCCGGCCACGGTGGCGCTGGCGATTCCGCTCTACGCCCAGCTGGATCGCCTCAAGCGCATGGCGCTGCCCCTGCTTGGCGCACTGCTGGTAGGGTCCCTGACGGCCGCCCTTTCCGCCGTCGCCATCGGCGCGGCGCTGGGCGCCAGTCGCGCCACCCAGCTTTCGCTGGCGCCGAAATCGGTCACGACGCCGATTGCCATGGGAATCGCCGAACGCATCGGCGGCCTGCCTTCGCTGACCGCGGTGCTGGTGATCGTCACGGGCATCCTCGGCGCCATGGGCGCGCGCTACATTTATCGGGCGCTGAAGATCGAAGACGACGCCGTGCGCGGGTTTGCCCTGGGCATTGCCTCGCATGGCATCGGCACCGCCCGCGCCTTCCAGGAAAGCGAACAGGCCGGTGCCTTCGCCGCGCTGGCGATGGGCCTCAACGGCCTGATGACTGCGTTGCTGCTGCCGGTTGTGATGCCTTGGGTGACCGGCTAGTCCGGTGCTTGTGAGAGCAGTCCCATGGCCGGGCGGACTTCAGGCCCTCAGGAATTTGCAGGCGCTAGAATGGACCGCACAGGTATTCGATCCCAGCTATTGCCCATGACCCTGACCGAACTTCGCTACATCGTCGCCCTTGCCCGCGAGCGCCACTTCGGGCGTGCGGCGGACAAGTGCAACGTGTCGCAGCCGACCCTGTCGGTGGCGGTCAAGAAGCTTGAAGAAGAGCTCGGCATTGCCTTGTTCGAGCGCAGTTCCGGCGATGTCCGCGCCACACCGATCGGTGCCGAAGTGGTGGCGCAGGCGGAGCGGGCGCTGGCCGAAGCCGCGCGCGTGGCCGAAGTCGCCGCCGCCGGCAAGGATCCGCTGGCGGGCCCCTTGCGCCTGGGCGTGATTTACACCATCGGCCCCTGGCTGCTGCCGGCGCTGGTGCCGCGGGTCAAGGCGCTGGCGCCGCAGATGCCGCTGTTCATCGCCGAGGGTTACACCGAAAACCTGCTGGAACGCTTGAAGTCGGCCGAACTTGATGTGCTGGTGCTGGCGTTGCCGATCGACGAGCCCGGCCTCGTCGCACAGCCGGTGTATGACGAAGCCTTCCGCACCCTGGTGCCGGTGGCCCATCCCTGGGCCGGGCTCAAGTCGCTGCGCCCCGGGCAACTGCTCGACGAACCCCTGTTGATGCTGGGCGCCGGCAACTGCTTCCGCGACCAGGTGCTCGATCTGTGCACCCGCGCCGGCAGCGGCGGGTCGCCGCAGGTGCTGGAAGGCAGTTCGCTGGAGACCATACGCCACATGGTTTCCTCGGGTGTCGGCGTGACCGTCATGCCCGCCAGCAGCGTCGATGGGATTCCCGCCGACGATCCGCTGCTGCGGGTGAAGCGCTTCGTCGAACCCAGCCCGACACGCCGTGTCGGACTGGTCTGGCGCTCGAGCTTCCCGCGGCACAAGGCCATCGACGTGATGCGCCAGACGGTGCTCGATTGCCGCTTGCCGGGAACCCGCCCGATCCGCTGAGAGCTTGTGAATAAATCTACTGCGCGTGCCGGATCGGGGCTTGGGCGGCTCATTTGGCAACCCCGGCTATCCTCACATATAACAACATATGTTCCGGTAGCTGCGCTCCGGCCGCACCCCGCTGCGGCCCGCTCGCTACGATTTCTTCACACCCTCTGACCCGATAGCCGGCCTCTATCGCCCCGGTCGAAAAATACAATTAGAACTTGCAGACTTCCTCGGCTAAAGTCTGTTCAGGTCCACGAGCGCTTGTGCTTTGTGACTTGGGGTCGCGCGATGGCGCGGCGCCTCTTATCCAACGCTGAGGAGTACATCTATGCAACTCAAGGGATCCAAAACCGAAGGCAACCTGAAAGCCGCATTTGCCGGCGAATCGCAGGCCAACCGCCGCTATCTGTATTTCGCGAACAAGGCCGACATCGAAGGCTTCAACGACGTCTCCGCCGTGTTCCGCTCCACCGCTGAAGGCGAGACCGGCCACGCCCACGGCCACCTCGAGTATCTGGAAGCCTGCGGCGATCCGGCCACCGGCCTGCCGATCGGCGCGACCGCCGACAACCTGAAGGCCTCGATCGCCGGCGAAACGCACGAGTACACCGATATGTACCCGGGCATGGCCAAGACCGCGCGCGACGAAGGCTTCGACGAAATCGCCGACTGGTTCGAGACGCTGGGCAAGGCCGAGCGTTCGCACGCCAACAAATTCCAGCGCACGCTGGACAGCCTCAACGGCTGATCTTTACCTGGCAACGGCGCGCTGCGGTCCGGCGCGCCGTGTCGCCGGCGCCGACTTTTGATATCGCAAGAAGAACGGACATCCCATGCGTGAAGGCAATCTCCAGGCTCCGACCCGTCATCCGATCGACTGGAAGAATCCCGACTTCTACAACGAAGCCTCGTGCGAGAAGGAACTCGAACGCATCTTCGACATCTGCCACGGCTGCCGCCGCTGCGTTTCGCTGTGCAATGCTTTCCCGCTGCTGTTCGATTACATCGACGAAGCAGGCGACGCTGAAACCGCCGGCGTGCCGAAAGAGAAATTCTGGAAAGTCGTCGACCAGTGCTACCTGTGCGACGTCTGCTACATGACCAAGTGCCCGTATGTTCCGCCGCACGAATGGAACCTCGATTTCCCGCACACCATGCTGCGTGCCAAGGCGATCCAGTACAAGACCGGCAAGATGAAATTCCGCGACAAGCTGCTGACCTCGACCGAACTGGTCGGTACCCTGTCCTCGATTCCCGTGGTGGCGCAGGTGGTCAATGCCGCCAACAAGTTCGGCCCGGCGCGCGTCGTGCTGCAGAAGGCGCTCGGCGTCGATGCCCGGCGCGAACTACCCGAGTTCAACTCGTTCAACTTCCGCGCCGACTCGACCGCCAGCCACAACCATCCGGTCAAGGATGGCGCCAAGAGCCCCGGCAAGGTGGCGGTTTTCTCCACCTGCTACGTCAATTACAACGAGCCGGGCATCGGCCACGACCTGCTCAAACTGCTCGACCACAACGAGATTCCCTACCGCATCGTGCAGGGCGAAACCTGCTGCGGCATGCCCAAGCTGGAACTGGGCGACCTCCAAACCGTGGAGAAATACAAGGAACGCAACATCCCGCTGATGCACGAACTGGCGCAGGCCGGCTATGCCATCGTCACGCCGGTGCCGTCGTGCACCCTGATGTTCAAGAGCGAGATCCCCTTGATGTTCCCCGACGACGCGCGCTGCAAGGAAGTGTCCGAAGCGATGTACGACCCCTTCGAATACTTCGTCCTGCGCAACAAGGACGGCCTGCTCAAGACCGACTTCAAGGTGGAGCTGGGCAAGGTTTCGTACCACATCCCCTGCCATTCGCGGGTTCAGAACGTCGGTCGCAAGACCGAAGAAATGCTCAAGTTGACCGGCGCCGCGGTGAATACCGTCGAACGCTGCGCCGGCCACGACGGCACATGGGGCGTCAAGGAAGA
>CAIZKA010000107.1 GCA_903933395.1 uncultured beta proteobacterium
GATAATGTCTTCCAGCGTCTTCGGCCGGTGATAGAAAGCCGGCAGCGGCGGCACCAGCACGGCGCCGGCTTCCGTCACCTGGGCCATCAGGCGCAGGTGTCCGAGATGCAGCGGCGTCTCGCGCAGCATCAGCACCATTTTGCGGCGCTCCTTTAGGCAGACGTCGGCGGCGCGGATCAGCAGGTTGGTGTTGAAGGAATTGGCCAGTGCCGAGAGCGTCTTGATCGAGCAGGGCGCGATGACCATCCCGGCATGACGGAAGGATCCCGAGGATATGCAGGCGCCGACGTCGTTGATGTCATGCACGTAACTGGCGAGACTCTTGACCTGGTCGATCGTGTAGTCCGTCTCGTAGACGATGGTGCGCTTGGCCGAGTCTGACATCACGAGATGGGTTTCCACCCCGGCATCCCTGAGTACTTCGAGGATGCGCAGACCGTAGATGGCGCCGCTTGCTCCCGAGATTCCGACGACCAGCTTCATGTTTTGCATCCTTGTAGTTCGGCCAGTACGGCCTGGGCTTTGGCTGTTGCGGCAGCCGGAATGGTGATCTTATCGAACTCCGGACCGCTGCCGCGTGTCGCGTCCATCCCCATTCTCGATCCGGTGCCGCTGCTGCCGCATGACGGGTCGATAACATAGCCTTCCATGCCGGAGAGGATCACAGTATCGCGGTCAGGCTGGAAACGGGTGGCGAGGCTCCAGGACACCTCGCGCGGATCGCGGATATCGACGTCGTCATCGACCACGGTGACCAGTTTCAAGCGCTTGTCCATGGACAGCGCCAGGTGGATCAGGCGCCGCACATCGGTCGGGCGCATCTTTCGTGCGGCGATGACGGCTGTAAAGCCGCAGGTGCCTGTGGTCAGGTCGAGATCGACCACGCCGCCGATCTGGCCCTGCAACTGGCCCAGCAATTCGGTGCCTGCCGCCAGCGACAGCAGGCTGTCGACGTCGGCAGTCCATGGGCACAGGGCCGGATAGATGAAGTCACGGCGGTGGGTGACGGCGGTGACTTCCACCATCGGGCTGATGTTGGAAAAGTAATAGCCGGTGTTTTCGCCGAAAGGACCCTCCGGCTCACGCACGCCCGGCAACACGCGGCCTTCGATGATGATTTCGGCACGGGCCGGGACGTCGACGGCAACGGTTTCCGCACGGATCATATCCACCGGCGCCCGGCGCAAGGCGCCAGCGATGTCCATCTTGTCCGGTCCCAGCGGTCCGGTCTTGACCACCGCGGCGATCAGCAGCGCCGGTTCGACGCCGAGTGCCACGGCGATGTCCAGCGGCCGGCCGGAGGCTTCGGCGGCAGCATGAAAAGCGGACAGGGGCGGATTGGCGAGCAGGATCCCCATGCGCGTCCCGCCCTTGACCATCATGCGATGGATGCCCATGCCGCGGCGGCCGGTGACCGGGTCGGTGCAGAGCACCACGCCGGTCGTGACGAAGGGGCCGCCGTCGCCGGCGTAATGGGTCAGCACCGGCAGCAGGGTACCAAGGTCGAACGGCGCCAGGTGGCGTACTTCCTTGACTGGCGCGTCATCGGAATGGCGCGGTGCGATGCCTTGCCGCGTGCGCTGCAGGTAGGTGGCTGCGAGTTCTGCTTCCGTGGTGTCCAGCGCCTTTGCCACGCGCCGACGGCTGGCGACGAGGTTGCCGATCACCCGCGCGCCCTGATGGCCGCTTACGTTCTCGAACAGCACGGCCGGGCCGTTGGCCGGCATTTCGCGCAGCAGCGCGGCCATTTCGTGCTTCGGATCAAAAGGCTGACTGATCTTGAGCAGGTCGCTGCCGAGGTCGGCGAGAAATGCGCGCAGGTCGGGGTAACTCATGACTCGGCAAAGTCGGCGGTGGCGCTACGCCGCCACCGCCGCTTTCGCTCTCCCTGATTAAAGATATTTCGCAGGGCAGCGCTGGATTTCCTCGAGCACCTTGATCGAGAAACGCGCCTTGCTCAACTGGCCGCGCCCGAGGCGCACCTGGAGCTGATCGGCAAACTTGTCCAGAGCCGACGACACCTGCGCCTTGACCCGCTTGTAGGTGTACTTCTGCACCCCGGGATTGAGGGTGCGGATGGTGAGTTCGAGATCGGTATCCTCTGCCAGCTCCGCCACGTCCATGACAAATACTTCCCATTGGTTCATCGCATGTTCTCCTTACTTGACGGGCGGATAGCCGTAGGCGGTCCAGTTGCTGGTCACCTGATCCTGGATTTCCTTCGAATATACGTTCTTGAAGGAGACGGTGGTGGGGACGTCGTTGACCGGGTCCCAATCGACCGGCCACAGGCAGTCGAACAGCACCTTGGAGCCGATCGAATATTTGCGCTCGTGCGGTGTCGCGAACGGATAGAGCGGGGTGCCCACGGTGTTCTTGTAGATGTGGATGCCGTTCTCGGGGTGGCAGCGCGTGCAGAAGGCGTGGTAGACCTCGTCCCAGTTGTAGATGTCGGTCTTGTCGTCCACCACCATGACCATGTGGAACCACGGCCCGAGCTTGCTGCCGAAGGCGAGGTGGGCGATCTGGCTGGCGATACCGGAGTAGGTCGGCTTGACGCCGACGATCATCATGTGGTGCGTCGAGCGCGGGTGCATATACACGCCGGTGATCGGGATGCCCTGGCTCCTGAGCAGCTTTTCCAGCTCCAGGCCGAGCGAGAAGGAGCGCAGCATCTGGCCTTCGTCCTGAGGCGTACCCATGTTGGAAATGGTCATGGTCGCGTTGTTGCGATAGGTGATCGCATTGACGCGGAAGGTGACGCGGAAGTCGCGCGGGCTGGTGCGGTAGCCGGTGTATTCGCCGAAGGGGCCTTCCTCGACCTTGTAGTCGGGCAGGATCACGCCTTCAAGGATGATTTCGGCATCGGCCGGCACTTCGAGGTCGTTGGTCTCGCACTTGACCAGGCGGGCCGGTTCGCCCGAGAGCATGCTGACCAGTTCCGGCTCGGGGATGGGCGAGGGTGCACAGGCCGCCATGGCGGCCAGCGGCGAGAGGCCGATGGCGGTGGCGAAGGGGCAGCCCTCGCCGCGCGGCAGGTAGTACTCGGTGAGCGTCTTGCCCAGGTCGGAGAAGGGGAACACCGCGCCTGACATGGTGCGGCCGTCCCACATCATCTGCCGGTACATGCCCCAGTTCACGTCGCCGCGCACCGGATGCCTGGTCACCACCGCATGCCAGGTGCCGACATAGCGGCCGCCGTCGCCGTCATGCACCAGCGGCACCGGCAGCTTGCACAGGTCGACGTCGTCACCGAGCAGGATGTTTTCCTTGCACGGCGCGTCCTTGCGATCGATGACCACCGGAGCGATCGGCTCGCTGTTGGTGCGCTTGAGATACTCCTTGCCGATTTCCGGCAGGCTCGATGCCGGGTCCATGCCCAGCGAAATGGCCATGCGACGATAGGTCGATAGCGGTGCGCCGAAGTAGCTGAAGCCCGGATAATCCTTGATCTTCTCCATGAAGGGCGCGGATTCGCCGAGTTCACAGACGCGCCGAACGATGGCGCCGGCCTCGAGGTCCCAATCGACTTCCTGCTTGATGCGCACGGCGTCGCCCGACTTGAGGCAGGCCTCGACGAATTCCCGATTGCTTTTTGGTGCGTTTATTTTTGACACGTTTTGCTCCCGATTCGGTTAAGGGTTTCAGCTCAACTGATTTTTGCCAGGATCTTGTCCCACTTGTCCTGGGCCTTGAGGATCATCTCCGCCACTTCGCGCACGGCGCCGTAGCCGCCGCGCGCCTTGGTGATATAGACGGCGTGCTTCTTCACGTCCTCGACCGCGTCGCCCACCGCGATCGGCAGGCCGACGCGCTTCATCATCGACAGGTCGACCAGGTCGTCGCCGACGTAGGCTACCTGGGCGTCGGTGATGCCCATTTCCTTGAGCATTTCCTCGTAGGGCTCGGTCTTCTTCTTGATGCCTTCGTGGAAGCGCTTGATCTTCAGTTCCTCGGCGCGGTGGCGCACGGCTACGGATTTCTTCGAGGTGATGATCGCCACTTCGACGCCGGACATCATCATGACGACGACGCCCATGCCGTCCTTGATGTCGAAGTTGCGCGACTCGACGCCGTTGTCGTCGATCACGATGCGCCCGTCGGTCATGACGCCATCGACGTCGAGGATGACCAGCTTGATGTCTTTTGCCTGTTCCATAGTCTTGTCCTTGAGTTTTGCTCGTCATTCCCGCGAATGCGGGAATCCAGAAGTCGCCTGGATTCCGGGTTTCACTGCGTGGCCCCGGAATGACGAGGGTTCTAATCAGTCAATTCCATACTCGGCCCAGCGGCCCTTGATCTTCGCCAGCATTTCCTCATCCATGCGCGCCTCGACCGGCTTCTGTTTCCATTCGTACGGAATGCAGGCATCCATGATGATGCGCGAGGTGATGAGCTTGTTGGAGTCCGGGTCGAGCGCCGGGTCAAGCGGGGTCGAGCGGCCCCGTTTCAGGATTTCGGTGCCGCGCAGCGGATCGTAGCGGCAGGACAGTGCCCACATCACGCGCTGCAGGTCGTCGGCCATGATGTCCTCGTCGACCGTGATCACGCCCTTGATGCCGTAGGAACCCGTATTGCTGCCCAGTACGGCACTCGCTACCTGGTTGGAATGCCCGGGATACATCTGCTTGATCGATACCACGGCCCAGAAACGCCCGGCCGATTCGGGCATGACGCAGACGGAACTGATGCCGGGCACTTTCATCTGCTCGAGTTCGGTCCACAGCGTGGCCGTGCGCGTGAAAGCCAGCAGCATGTGCACGTCGGTCACCGGACGGCCCTGGCCGGTGGCCCAGAGCACCGGGTTGTTGCGATGGAGGATCTGCTTCACTTCCAGCGCCGGCTTGTTGATGACCTTGTGCAGTTCATCGGTGTAGTAGCCGGTGTATTCGGCGAAGGGACCTTCGGGACGGAAGTTGTTGGGATCGATCTCGCCTTCCAGCACGATCTCGGCGCCGGCCGGGATCGGCAGGCCGGTCAGCGGCGCCATGAGGAACTCGGCGGGCTGGCCGCGCACCGTGCCGGTGATGTCGAAGTCGTTGGCGCCCTTGTGCATCAGGGTACCGGCCATGAAGATCAGCGGGTCGCAGCCGATCACCGCCGCCGCGGGCATCTTCTTGCCCAGCTTGGCGTACTTCTTCATGATGCGCTCGCCGCGCTTGCCGGGCAGGATTTGCACGCCGCAGGTCTTGTTGTCGAGCATCTGCATGCGGTAGGTGCCGAGGTTGGTCTCGCCGGTCTCCGGATCGCGCAGCACGAGAAAGACCATGGTGCCGATGTAGCGTCCGCCATCGAGCGGGAAGAACTTGGGCACCGGGAACATGCTGAGGTCGACCTTGTCGCCGGAGATGATGTTCTCCAGCACCGGACCGTCCTTGACTTCCTTGGCTTTGATCAGGCCCTCGGAGGTGATGGTCTTCTTCATCCACGCGCGCGCCGATTCGCACATCGAAAGATTGTGCGGCAGACCGAGCATGATCGCCAGGCGCTTGGTGGTGGCGAAGGCGCCGGTGAATACGGGCGAGGAATAACCCTTGATGTTCTCGAACAGCAGCGCCGGGCCTTTTTTCTCCTCGGTCAACTTTGAAACGTGGGAAATTTCCAGGTCCCAGTCGACTTCGGCCGTGACGCGCTTGAGTTCGTCTGCGGCTTCGCACTGGTTTATGAAATACCTGAGGTCCATTGGGGATGCTCCTTGGATTGAAAAATGGTTAGCGTCTCACAACTCGCTCGAAGTGACCGTTGATAGTCGAGCGAAGCGAGCCGAATAGAAGCCTCCCCGCGAGGGGGCGAGGCGGGGTTTCGCAACGCATGCGTTGCGCCGCCGCAGCCGGCAGGCAGTGCAATGCATGCCGTGGGCCGCGCAGCGGATGGGAGGGGCGGGCCTTCAATTCGCCTTTCGCCTGTTTGGTCATCGACGGGTGGCTCTCGGTGTCATGCGCGTTGAGGCGGTCAATGCACGGCCTGGACCGAATCGATGACAGGAAAACCAGCGTCCTCGAGAGCCTTGACCACGAACTTGGTGTTTTCGGAATGAAAGCGGATGATGACTTTCTTGCGGTGATGTTCCTGCGGATTGATGTCCTCCGGCTTGCCGATCGGGTAGATCGCCTGCACTTCTGCTCCCGCGGCTTCGGCGATGTCCGTGATCTTGCCGATCATGCCCGGCTTCATTTCGAGCGGCGCCAGGGTCACGCCGCTGCGTTTCTCCCAGGCGCCGAGAAAGTGTGCGGCAAGGGAAAAGATCTCGTTTGCCGAAATCATGCCGACCACCTGCCCCTGGTCCATCACCGGAAACTGTGCGATGCCGAGTTCCTGTCCGCGCTGCAAGGCGTGTTCCAAGGTGTCGTTGGCTTCCACCGTGGCCGGATTGCGCACCATCAGGTCCTTGACCTTGATCCGTGTCGAGAAAAAATTTAACTCATCCATATTCTGGGTACGCAGCACGCAATGGGCGGCGCGCAGGCAATTGGCGCGGGTAATCAGTCCGCGCAGGCTGCCGCCGTCGACTACCGGCAGGCCGTGCAGGTTGTTTTCGGTCAGCAGCCGCTTCGCCTCCGACAGCAGGGTGTCGCTGCCGATCACGATGGGATTGGACTGCATCCAGTTGCGTACGATCATTCCGTTTTCCTCCTAGCCCAGCTTCTTGCCGGCGATCAGGTTGGCGACTATGTAATCCATGGCGGATGCGCCGGACGACACGGGAGCCTGCTGCCTGTTGCTCCATATCGTTTCCGGCCGCGCCTGAAGGATGAAGATGTTGCCGCCGGCGGGAAGGTCCTTGTCGATGGCCCATTCGATATCCATCGGACGGCCATAGTGCTTCTCGATTTTTTTGCCCATCCAGGCCAGTTCCGTCACTTCGTCATCGATGATCGACTGCACGTTCTGACGCTCAAAGGGAATCTCGGTGGCAATCGACTTCTGTGCCTTGAGATCGACCGTATAGCAGATTTCCTTGGTAGAGATGGTGCGCTCCATGATGTCCAGCGCGACCTTGTTAACGACAAAATGGTCCGGCGTCACTTCACCGGAAACCACTGATTCGCCGAAACCGTAATTCGAATCGATGACGATGACCGAGCGGTCGCCGTTGGTCGGGTGGATCGTAAACATGACGCCGGCAGAGAATGAATTGGCCATTTTCTGGATGCCGACGCTAAGGGCCACCTGTTCGTGCGGGAAGCCCATCTTGATGCGGTAGGCGATGGCGCGGCCCGTGTACAGGCTGGATATGCAGCGTCGCACATGATGCATGACATTGTCGATGCCGCGAATCCACAGGTAGGTATCCTGCTGACCTGCGAAACTGGCTCCCGGCAGATCCTCGGCCGTGGCGCTGGAGCGCACCGCGACCGGGACCGCCGGAACGCAGCAGCGTACCGACAGTTTGCGATAGTACTCGGCAATCAGGTCCTCGAGTTCGATGGAAATGGGGCAGGATTCGATCATCTCCCGGATAACGCGGGAGGCTTCTTCAAGCTTGTCCATGTCTTCATGGTCGAGCCCGGCCAGCAGTTTGTCCACCGCAGCCTGGATGCCCGCGTCGCGCATGAATTGTCTGAAGCCGTGGGTCGTCAGGGCGAAACCCGGCGGTACCCGTACTCCTGCATTGATGAGTTCGCCCAGCGAGGAGCACTTGCCCCCCACCAGATCCACGGAGTCCTTGTTGCACTCCTGGAACCAGCACACCATGGGTGTCGCGCTATCCATTGCCGCCTCCGTGCCAGTTTCTTCCAATACAAATGCGCTGCTCATTGTCGGCTTGCCTTCAACCCTAGCGGGTGATCGTTATCACGCCCGAAGACCCGTCGACCCGGATCATCATTCCTGTCTTGATGATCTTGGTGGCGTGCCCCGTACCCACGATTGCCGGCAAGCCGTATTCGCGGCAGACGATGGCGGCATGACTCATGACCCCGCCGACATCGGTAACTGCCGCCTTGATCTTGGCAAATGCCGGGGCCCATGACGGCGAGGTTGTCGGCGCGACGAGGATTTCGCCTTCCTGCAGATCGCGAATGTCCATCGCGCTGCGGCAGACGCGCGCCTTGCCCTCGACGATGCCCGGGCTGCCGGCGAAGCCCTTGAGTTCGGTAATGCTGTCGGGATCACTGATGTCCTGAACCTCCGACCAGTCGGCCAGGGATTTGTTGGTGACGCCCCATAGCACGATGGTGAAAGGTTCCTGAATGACTTCCGGCGCGATGCCGATGGCCGGCGGCGGGCTCCACTGGCGGAACTTCTCCATGACGCCCTTGCGCCACTCGATTTCGGGCGGCCAGGTGAAGCTGCCGCGTGGCGGCACGCCGGTGGCCCAGGCGGTGACGACGTCCCACAAGGCCTGCTTGATCTCGTCGCGGCGCAGCAGCCAGATATCCTCGATCTCCTTGATCATGCCGTGATCCTTGAGGATCGCCGCGACTTCGCGCATCTTGTTCCAGAACACCGAGTGGAACCAGTGCTCAACGTAGAACAGGTGGTTCTCGACATAGGGGAACACGGTCTTGGCGCAGCCCAGCAACTCGTCGAACTGCTTCAGGTCGGCGTCGTTGCTGATCAGTTCGCGGTACTCTGCGGTGATGCGGTCGCGCTCGGCCCGCACCTGTTCCGTCGGGCGATCGATATTGACGCCGGAGTTGAGTTTGCCGATGTAGGTCTGGATTCCCGAGAGCGGTATGTCGAGGGTGTCGTTCCAACTGCGGTCGGTGTGGAACCAGCCGGTGCCGGTGGAAACGTTGAACCAAGGGTAGCGCGCCTTCTCGAAGGCGGCCAGCCATTCCGGGCCCTTGGGCAGTTTCTCGACGGCGAGTTTGACGGCAACCCAGTCGCGGTTACCCGCCACTGCCTGGTCGACGCCCAGGGCAATGGCCTTCTTCGCCAGTTCCTTCAACTCGTCATCCGGCTTGTACATGATGACGTCGATGCCCGAGATCATCTGCGTGATGCGCTGAAGCGGGATGCTGGGAAAGAGCTTCTGCGTGAAGTCCATGAAGAAGACGTAGGCCGCATAGCCGAGATTGAGAAATTCGAAGTGGTACTGCCAGCACTTGATGCCGAGATTGATCAGGTCGTCGTAGTTCTTGATCAGGTGGTAACCCTTCGATTCGCCGAGCGCCTCGGTGACCACCGAAATATCCTCCAGATCGGGCAGGGGAGAGATCTGCAGGTCCTCCAGTTCCTTGATGGTGGCCTCCATCTTGACCTTCCATTTGGCCTCGAGCGCGTCCCAGTTCTTGTAGTAGTAGCCGGCGCGTTCCATGAAATTGGGCACGCGGCTGCCGATCTCGGCACCGTCCTTGACCGGTACCGGCGAGATATAGACGTAACCGTTGATCATGCGATGGTCGACGCCGCGGACCGGCGGCACCTGGAAGATGCGGTTGTTGAACTGAGACAGGGCGAGGTACCAGGCTTCGTCCCAGATCGTGTCGAAGGGATACAGCGGCTCCGGATAGTGCAGTCCGTCGTAGAACCAGAACGTCTCCTTTTCGTACTGGTTGCGCACCGGATCGTCGGTAACGAACTGGTACTGGTAGGGATACATCCTCTCCCAGCCTTCTGTTCCCGGAATTGTCTTGGCGCTTACATCGTGCGGAACGGGAAACTTCATTGGATGTCTCCTTTTATAATTTTTGTGAGTATCGGGTTGGTCGGGTCCGGGCAGGTGTCCGGAGCGGTAAAGGTAACGCAAGGCTTGGGCCACCCGCACTTGGTGCGATGCAAGATAAAAAGTCGTCCATGGAAGCCTGTATCGATCGTGAGCCATGACAGCAGTGGAATCGGCGCTATGCGCAAGTGCAACAAAAATACCGAATGGATAGCACCATGTGCTTCTTCCGGCATACGGATCTGGGGCGTCGACAGCTACTCAATTGGTCAAATTCGTTGCCACTTTGCTTGAAATTTGACCTTTCCATGAGTTGCCGAAATCCTCAGTTGGCAATAGGTGAAATGCTGATTGTTTGTTCTCAATCAAAAAAATCTTGGGGATATAAGCCTACAATTAAGGATTAAGGAGTAGACACCGTTAGAGTGAGGCCATGACCAAACTCCGTAGCGTCGGGCGTACCACCAATGACGATCTGCGTGCACGTGTGCATTTTTGCGCCGATACCGGGCAAATATGGCTGCACGAGCATCGCATGCTGCTGGTGCACGCCGAAGCGCAAGCGACATTGCGCAAGGAACTGATTGACACCCTTGGCATGGACCGCGCCAAGGGACTGCTGACCCGCATGGGCTACGCGTCCGGCGTGCGCGATGCCGAGCTTGCCCGCACCCGCGCCGAGGATTCCACCGATCTCGAAGCTTTCATGACCGGCCCGCAACTGCATACTCTGGAAGGCATCGTGCGGGCAACGCCGGTCAAGGTAGAACTCGACCGCCACGCCGGGACGTTCTATGCCGAGATCCTCTGGGAGCACTCCTGGGAAGGGCAATGGCATCGCCACCACTATGGCATGCACAGCGAACCGGTGTGCTGGACACAGATCGGCTACGCCTGCGGCTACACATCGGCTTTCATGGGGCGTACCATTCTCTACAAGGAAGTCGAATGCACCGGGATGGGGCACAACAACTGCCGAATCATCGGAAAGCCGGCCGAGGAATGGGACGATGCTGCCGAGCAGATGCGTTTCTTCAGCAGCGAATCCATCGCCGACCAGCTCATCGATCTGCAAACCCAGGTGGTGCAGCTGCGGTCGTCCATCGGCGACCGTGATCAGTTGCCCGAAGACGTCGCCGGCATTTCCCCAGGTTTTCGCGCTGCCTACGAGCTGCTCAAGCAGGCCGCCGGCAGCAATATCAGCGTCCTGCTGCAGGGTGAAACGGGAGTCGGCAAGGAGGTCTTCGCGCGCAGCCTGCACGAAATGAGTTCGCGCAGCAGCAAGCCCTTCGTCGCCGTCAACTGCGCGGCAATTCCGCAAGAACTGGTCGAGTCGGAACTCTTCGGCGTCGAAAAGGGGGCCTTTACCGGCGCACTGGTATCGCGTCCGGGGCGTTTCGAGCGCGCCGATGGCGGTACGCTGTTCCTCGACGAAATCGGCGACCTGCCGCCGTCGGCGCAGGCCAAGTTGTTGCGCGTGCTGCAGGAAGGCGAGATCGAGCGTCTCGGCGATCAGAAGACGCGCAAGATCAACGTCCGGTTCGTGGCAGCCACCAACGCTAACCTGCAGGACCTGGTCAAGGCGGGACGTTTCCGTTCCGATCTCTACTATCGGCTCAACGCCTACCAGATACTCATTCCGCCCTTGCGTGAGCGCAAGCAGGACATACCGCTGCTGGCCAAGCATTTTCTGGTCCGGCATACGGCGATCCATGGCAAGAAACTACGGGGTTTCACCGACAAGGCCAAGCGCGCCATGCTGACTTATCCGTGGCCGGGAAACATCCGCGAGTTGCAAAATGCGGTCGAGCGCGGGGTGATTCTCGCCCCCAGCGGCACTCGCATTGAAGTCAGCCATCTGTTCATGTCATGCAGCGAGGAACAGCCGACCGAGTTCGGTCTCGGCAATACCGGAGGTCTCGACGTCAACTGCTGGGAGACCGGCAAGGACCTGCGCGAAGCGGTGTTCAATGGGTCATTGACGCTCGACCAGGTCGAGGCCATGTTGCTCGAAACCGCCGTCGACAAGGCCCGCGGCAACCTGTCTTCCGCGGCGCGCATGCTGGGCCTGACCCGGCCGCAGATCGCCTATCGCCTGAAGCGTCTCCAAGAAGTCAAGGACGGGGGGGGCGACGTTGCTTCGGAACCGTTAGCCGCTACGGGCATGAGCCCCATCTAATGCCGCGAAATAGGCGGCGGCCCGAGTTGTATTCACGGCTACTAGTGCGTTGGCCAACCATTCTGCATAACTGGCAGCCGGCTTCGAGCAGGCTGCGCGATATCGTCTCGTTGCCAAGCGGGATGCGATGCACTCCGGTTTTCATGGCCACACTGCCTCCTGTATCCAGCGTTGCTGCTGCCGGGTGCCGCGCTATACGGCTGTGCTCAGGGCATTGAGGAATCGCTGGTTTTCGCGTTCCAGTCCGACGGTGACTCGCAGGTGTTCGGGCATGCCGTAGTTGGCTAGGGGCCGCACGATGACCCCCTGCTTAAGAAGCCTCAGGTTGATGCCGCCGGCATCGCCGGCGTGGAAGGTGACAAAATTTCCCGCACCGGGAATGTACGGAAGGCCGAGGCGATTCAGGCCGGCGATGATCTGCTCCATGCCGCGGCGATTGGCTTCGAAGCTCTCGTCGAGGAAGGCGTGATCATCGAGCGCGCCGATCGCTCCAGCAAGTGCCAAGTTGTTAACATTGAATGGCTGGCGCACCCGCTGGATCAGGTCCGCGACTTCGCTTGAGGCCAGACCGAAGCCGGCGCGCAGGCCGGCCATTCCGTACACCTTGGAGAATGTCCGGGTTATGACCAGGTTGGGGAATTCCTTGAGCCAGGCCACCGTATCGGCGCGCTGTGCCGGAGTCAGGTACTCGTTGTAGGCTTCATCAAGGACGACGATGACGTCATCTGGAACCCTTTCGAGAAAGTTCTTGAGTGCCGGGTAGGGAAGGAATGTCCCGGTCGGATTATTGGGATTCGCGATCCAGACCACGCGGGTGTCGGGTCGTATGGCCAGCAGCATCGCATCGAGATCGTGACCGAAGTCCTTGGCTTCGACCTGCAGGCATTCGCCGCCAGTGGACATGGTCGCCAGCGGGTAGACGGCAAAGGCGTGGCGCGAATAGACCGCAGAGCGGCCGGGGGCGAGAAAGGTGCGTGCCACCATGTCGAGCACATCGTTCGAACCGTTACCGAGGACGATGCATTCGGGTGCGATACCGAAGCGCTCGGACAGTGCCCGGGTCAGGTCGAACTGGTCAGGATAGCGCTCCACGCCTGCCATTGCTGCATTTACGGCGACGCGCGCCTTCGGGCTCATGCCCAGTGGGTTCTCGTTGGAAGCCAGTTTGACGATGCTGTCCACCGGCAGGTTCATTTCGCGCGCCAGTTGGGTGATGGGCTTGCCCGGCTGGTAGGGCGATATGGCGCGAATATAGGCGGGGGACTGGAGTGCGAGTGTCATTTGGCAAGGATCCTTTTCATTGATCACCGGTCGCGTGGAGGCCAGAAAATTGTTGTGGGTTCGTAACGCCCCACTTTTTCCCGCGGGGTGCGCCATGCTTCAGGTCGGAGCATGGAGATACCTGACAGCCAGCACACCCGGAATGGCGGCGATGGCATCGACGACATTGCCCGGCACGGCGCTATCCACATCGACCAGCGTGTAGGCGACGTCGCCCTTGGACTTGTTCATCATGTTGTGGATGTTGAGTCCGGCATTGGCCATGGCGGTCGAGATCTGGCCCAGCATGTTGGGCACGTTGGAATTGGC
>CAIZKA010000108.1 GCA_903933395.1 uncultured beta proteobacterium
CGCATCCTGCTGGTCGAGGACAACGAGATCAATCAGGAAGTGGCGCTGCAACTCTTGCGTCATGCACGCTTCGACGTTGACCTGGCTGAAAACGGCAGCGTCGCACTGGAACGGCTGCGGGCGCACGACTATGCCCTGGTGCTGATGGACATGCAGATGCCGTTGATGGACGGCATTGAAGCCACGCACGAGCTGCGCCGCATCCTCAGGCTGGCCGACCTGCCTGTGGTCGCGATGACCGCCAACGTCCTGGCAATCGATCGCCAGCGTTGCCTGGACGCGGGCATGAATGATTTCCTCCCCAAGCCGATCGAGCCGGAACTGCTGTGGCAGACCCTGTTGAAATGGATTCCGCCCCGGAATGCTCCCATGCCAATGCCGGCGGCAGTCAGCAGTGCGGGCGCCGTGTCGCCAGCGCCGACTTTTGATCTGGGCATTCCGGGCATCGACTCCGGTCCGGCGCTGCGTCGCATGCTGGGCAGCACCGAGCTGTATCTCGCTACCTTGCGCAAGTTCTGCAAGTTTCAGGAACACATGAGCGAAACCATGCGCATCGCACTCGACGCCGACGACTGGAATACCGCACAGCGCCAGGCCCACACGCTCAAGGGCGTGGCCGGCAGCATCGGCGCCGACAGTCTGACCGAAGAGGCGGCCGCACTGGAAAAAGCCCTGACCGAGCGACAGCCCCGGGCCGATGTGGACGAGCGCATCGGCATCATCGACGCTCAATTGAGCGAACTGATCACTGCCGTGCGTACCAAAGTGCCGGCGTTACCCGCTACACCGGTTTCCGACATCGCCGCCGGTGTCGCAGCGCTGGACGAACTCGAGCGACTGCTGAGCGAAAGCAACCCCGAAGCCATGGTCTGGCTTGACCAGAATGCCGGCGCGCTGCAAGGCTCGCTCCCCGCGCCGCGCCTGACAGAAATCGAGGCGGCCGTGCAGGCCTGCGATCTCGACGATGCCTTGCGCCTGCTGCGGGAAGCCCGCCAAAAGGAAGAAATCGCATGACACTCCCCGCTTCGACCAACCCCGGTGAAACGTCCGACACCGTGCTGGTGATCGACGACAGCCCGGAAATTCTCGGCATCGTCAACGAGTTGCTCAAGTCGGATTATCGCCTCAAGGCCGCCAACGGCGGCGAGAAGGGCCTGCGCCTGGCGGTGGCAGAGCCGAAGCCGGACATCATCCTGCTCGACATCATGATGCCGGATTTAAGCGGGCATGAAGTCTGCCGCCGGCTCAAGGCCGACCGCGCCACGCGGGACATCCCGGTGATCTTCCTCACCGCGATGAGCAACGAGGCTGACGAAGAGACAGGTTTTGCGCTCGGCGCCGTCGACTACATCGCGAAACCGATCAGCGGTCCGATCCTGCGTTCCCGGGTAAAAACGCAGATCGCCGTGAAGCGTGCCGCCGATTTCATCAAGGACAAGAACGTCTTTCTGGTCGGCGAAGTATCCAAGCGGGCAAAGGAGATGGAATTCATTCAGGACGTGACGATCCTCGCCCTGGCCTCGCTGGCGGAAACGCGAGACAATGAGACCGGCAATCACCTGCGCCGCACCCAGCACTACGTTCGGGCCCTGGCCGAGCACCTGCAGCGACACCCGCATTTTTCCCTCGCACTGACGCGTACCAACATCGAAATCATCACCAAGTCAGCACCGCTGCACGATATCGGCAAGGTCGGCATCCCCGACCACATCCTGCTCAAGCCCGGCAGGCTGACGACAGAGGAGTTCGAGGTGATGAAGACCCACACCACG
>CAIZKA010000109.1 GCA_903933395.1 uncultured beta proteobacterium
GCCGTTGTCGGACAGCACCACGACAGGCCGCTGGGCCGACAGCTTGAGCCCGAGCAGCGCGTTGGCGATTGCCTTGACGCGCGAAAGCGCCATGCCGTAGCTGACCTTCACCCACTCGCCATCGGCTCCGCGTTCGGCGAGGAAAACCGTATTGGGCGTTTCGCGCGCCCAGCGCTCCAGCCATTCGCCGCTGCAGCGAACAGAACTTGGAGGCAAAGCGATGGCCGAGCGCATCAGCCGGCTGCCGTCAGGACGGGTTTCGAGAATTACGGATGGCCGGGCAAACAACTCGGCCGGCTTTCTTGATATCTGCTTCATGGACAACGTCTCTCGGATGTCTTGGTTCTGTGCAACAAGGAAATCAGGCAACGCATCGAATACCGGCCTCGCGGCGCAAGGCCGCGAGGCCGGTGATGCTGCAACTCATGACATGCCTACTTGAGCAGTTTCCAGTCGCCGTTTTCGACGGTCGCCATGATGGCGGCACGCCCGTCGAAGCCGTTGTGATCCTTCGCCGACATGTTGAACACGCCATGCACCGCAGGCAACTCCTTGACGTTCTCAAGGGCGTCGCGCAAGGCGGCGCGGAACTCGGCGGTGCCGGGCTTGGCCTTCTTCAGTGCCTCAGGAACAGCGCGATTCAGCAGCAGATAGGCATCCCAGCCGTGACCACCGAAAGTGGAACGACTGTTGGCGCCGTGAGCCGCTTCATATACCTTGATGTACTCAAGGGCCGGCTTCTTCGACGGATGGCTGTCGGGAAGCTGCTCGGCCAGCAGCATCGGCCCGACCGGGAAGATGGTGCCTTCGACGTTCTTGCCGCCGACGCGCAGGAAGTCGCGGTTGGCGATGCCGTGCGTCTGGTAGAACTTGCCCTTGTAGCCGCGTTCGATCAGGGTTGCCTGCGGCAGCACGGCCGGCGTGCCGGAACCGGCAATCAGGATCGCGTCGGGGTTTGCCGACATGAGCTTGAGCGCCTGCCCGGTAACGCTGGTGTCATTGCGCTGATAGGCTTCAGTCGCGACGATCTTGATGCCCTTGGCTTCAGCTGCTCCCTGAATGGCCTTCAGCCAGAGTTGCCCATAGGGATCGGCGTAGCCGATGAAGCCGATGGTCTTGACATTGTTGGCCGCCATGTGCGCCGCAATCGCGATCGCCATCTGGTTGAAGTTCTGCGGCGTGATGAACACCCACGGCGCTTTGTCTGCCGCAGGTGCAAACGGCGCCATGGAAATCTGCGGCGTTTTTGTCTCAAACGCGACTTCGAGAATCGCGATCGAGGTCGGCGTCGCCGTCGATGCGATGAGCGCATCGACCTTGTCCTCGCCGGTCAGCTTGCGGGCATTCTTTACCGCCGTGCTCGGGTCCGTCGCATCGTCGAGCACGATGTACCTGACCTTTTCGCCGCCAATGGTTTGCGGCAACAGGGCAAACGTCTGCTTTTCGGGAATGCCCAGCGATGCCGCCGGGCCCGTCGCCGAAACGCTGACACCGATGGTGATGTCGGCCCAGGCCGAACCGGCTGCCACAACCAGTGCCAGCGCTTGTACCAATGCGAGTTTTCTCACGTTCATGTCTCCTCCTGTTTTTTGTGGGGTGTTCGCTCGCCGGAATATGCAAGACCACCAGCGACGGGTTGATTGTAGGCGTGGCTTGTTTGATGTCAACTTGTTTGATTCAAATCTACATGGCACACTGGCGGCCACCGTTTCCGCCTGAA
>CAIZKA010000110.1 GCA_903933395.1 uncultured beta proteobacterium
CAAGGGCGGCTGGGCCGATGACGAGCGGGCGTTGAAATCTCTCGGTTACGACTGAGGCTTCAGTGAGCAAGCGCGTCGACGGCCAGGCGGCCTATGTCCTGCACCTGCATCCCTACAGCGAGACCAGCCTCGTCGTCGATGTGTTCACCCGCGAGCATGGCCGCGTGCCGCTGCTGGCGCGCGGCGCAAGGCGACCGCGCTCGGCCATGCGCGGCATGCTGATGTCCTTCCAGCCGCTGGAACTCGGCTGGTTCGGCGGCGGCGAGGTCAAGACCCTGGCCAGGACGGAATGGCTGGGCGGCATGCCCTTGCTGGGCGGGCGCTGCCTGCTGCTGGGCTACTACCTCAATGAACTGCTGTTGAAAATGCTGCCGCGCGAGGATGCCCACAGTGCGCTGTTCGATGCCTATGCGGCGGCTCTGCGCGCGCTGGCGGCCGGGGCGGCCGACGCGCCGGAACTGCGCCGCTTCGAGAAGACCCTGCTGAAGGAACTCGGTTACGGCCTGACGCTGGATGTCGACGTCGAATCCGGCCGGCCGGTGGTTCCGGAAGGTGAATACACCTACCTGATCGAGCGCGGCCCGGTACGGAGAGTTCCCGCAGGGACGCACCGCGCTGGCGCCGGCGATACGGCGCCGGGCGAAGCGCCGGCGCTGTGCGGCAAAACCCTGCTCGACATGGCGGCCGACGACTATGCCGATCCGCGCACCCGGATCGAAAGCCGGCAGCTGATGCGGCAACTGATCGCCCACCACATGGGCGGCAAACCCCTGCAGTCGCGGCGCGTATTCATCGAGTTGCAGGAACTTTGACCCGTTTCCATTTATCCTTGGCTGCTTTGGCGGAGCGAGCATGATTGAACTAGGCGTAAACATTGACCACGTGGCGACGGTGCGCGAGGCGCGCAAGACCCACGAACCTGATCCCGTCTGGGCCGCGGTCGAGGCCCACCTCGGCGGTGCCGACGGCATCACCGTGCATCTGCGCGAAGACCGGCGCCACATCCAGGACCACGACGTGCGCCGCCTGCGCGAACTGACGCACATCAAGCTCAACCTCGAAATGGCCGCCACCGACGAGATGGTTGCCATTGCCTGTGCATTGAAGCCTGAAATGGCCATGCTGGTGCCGGAAGGTCGCCACGAAATCACCACCGAGGGCGGGCTCGACGTCACCGGGCGGGAGGCACGACTGCGCGACGTCGTCGCCCGCCTGCGCGATGCCGGCATCGTCACCAGCGCCTTCATCGACGCCGAACTGCAGCAGGTCGAGGCCGCGGCGCGCATAGGCGTGCGCGTCTGCGAAATCCACACCGGGCCCTATGCCCACGCCTTCTTCAACCAGGGCCGCGACAACGAAAGCCCTGCCGTGGTCGCCGAACTGGATAAAATCCGCAAGGCCGGCGTTGCCATCCGCGCCGCCGGCATGCGCTTCAATGCCGGCCACGCGCTCAACTACATCAACGTGCAGCCGGTGGCGGCATTGCCCGGCATCCGCGAACTGCACATCGGCCACGCCATCGTCAGCCGCGCCATTTTCGTCGGCATGCGCGAAGCCGTCGCCGAGATGAAACGGCTCATGCGCGAAGCCCAGTGTTAACGACCCACCCCCCGGCCCCCGCCCCCGGGGCGGGGGTGACGCCGGTTCGCGGGCGTTGCCCGCTCCGTGCATGTGGCTCGCCGTCTCCTTGGGGCGGCCCGGCGGAGACGGCCCAGTGATTTTCGGCATAGGCACCGACATCGTCGCCGTCGCGCGCATGACGAACTACTGGGAGCGCCACGGCGAGCGCGGCCTGGAAAAGATGCTGGCACCCGCCGAGCGCGAAGCCTGCCGGACCAGTTCCGATCCGGCGCGCTTTCTCGCCAAGCGCTTCGCCGCGAAAGAGGCGCTGGGCAAGGCATTCGGCACCGGCGTGCGGGCTCCCTTGCTGCTGCCCGATGTCGCCGTGGAGCACGACGAGCTCGGAAAACCGTCATTCAGCTATTCGCCCGCGCTGGCCGCGCATTTCGCCGGGCGCGGCATCAAAGCCCATCTCTCCATCAGCGACGAGAATGACTACGCCGTCGCTTTCGTCATCCTGGAGAAGTCATGAATAGTCAGCCCCTCGGCCCGCTGATGATCGACGTCGCCGGTCTCGAACTCTCTGATCTCGACCGCGAACGCCTGGCGCATCCGCTGGTCGGCGGCGTGATCCTCTTTGCCCGCAACTACCGCGACCCGCAACAACTCACCGCGCTGTGCGCCGCCATCCACGCCTTGCGCTCGCCGGCGCTGCCGATCGCCATCGACCACGAAGGCGGCCGCGTGCAGCGCTGCCGTGAAGGCTTCACCCACGTGCCGCCGATGCGCCGCCTCGGCGAACTTTGGGACAGCGACCCCGCCGCCGCCCGCCGCGCCGCGGCCGATCTCGGCTATCTGCTGGCCGCGGAACTGCGCGCTTGCGGCGTGGATTATTCCTTCACTCCGGTGCTCGACCTCGACTGGGGCCCCAGCGGCGTCATCGGCGACCGCGCCTTCCACAAGAATCCCGATGCCGTGGCCGAACTGGCCGGCGCTCTGATCGAAGGCCTCGCCGCCGCCGGCATGGGCTGCTGCGGCAAGCATTTTCCCGGCCACGGCTGGGTCGCCGCCGATTCGCACCTGGCGATCCCGGTCGACGAGCGCAGCCTCGCCGCAATGGAACCCGACCTCGTGCCCTACCGGCATCTCAAGCTCGACGGCGTGATGCCGGCGCACGTCATCTACCCCGAGGTCGATCACCGGCCGGCCGGCTTCTCTCCGGTGTGGCTGGAGAAATTGCGCAAGGAATTCGGTTTCGACGGCGTGATCTTCAGCGACGACCTGTCGATGGAAGGCGCCAGTTTCGCCGGCGACATGGTGCAGCGCGCCGAAGCGGCATGGAACGCTGGCTGCGACGTGCTGCTGATCTGCAATGCACCTGATGCCGTCGCCACCGTGCTGGCGAACTGGAAGCCGGCGGCCGACCCGGTACGCGCGGCGCGACTGGCAAGGCTTGCGCCGGGCGGCCGCTGGCAGCAGGATGCCCTGCGCTACGCGGCGGGCAGGGCGGCGGTAGAGAACCTTAAGGCCTGAGGGCGCCGCTTGCGGGAGTCGGCGCCGGCGCTACGGTGATCGGACTTGCCAGGCTCGGGCTAGGCGGCGGGTTTGGGCAGCGCGTAGCCATGGATGACAAAGCCGGCAAGAATGCCGATGCCATCGGCAAGCCAGTCGAATACATCGCCGAAGCGGGTCGTGGTCAGCGTAGCTTGCATGATTTCGATGGCGGCTCCGTGCGCCAGCAGGCCGATGACGACAGGCATTACGCGTTGCGGGAAGGCGAGGCATCCCGAGACGGAAAGGGCCACATAGCCCAATGCGTGCTGCGCCTTGTCCCAGAATTGAATGGCCTGCGGCACCGAGGTGCTCGGAATCAGGGACATGATCGTGACCAGCGCGAGGCCGGCAATAAACACCTGCGGCATCCAGCGAAGTAGCTGTTTCATGGGGTCCGTTTCCGAAAGCCCGGTGCGCTTGCCCGGTGGCATCTGCAAATCATGGCTCAGGGCTGCGCCAGGTAGGCCGCCCGGATCGCTTCAATGCGCTGCCGGTTCACCCCGAAATCCTCGCGTCCCAGGCGGCTCGCGCTGCGCAGTTCTATCACGCCGCGCGCCGGGTTGAGCCAGAACTCCAGGTCATCCACGAACCTGAGCCAGCGCGTCTCTGCCTCGGCATAAAGATAGTCCGGTCGCTGCTCCACCACCTTGATGCCCGGCATGGACCGGAGTGCGGCTGTCAAAGCCTGCAGCGAGTTTGCGGCAGATCCATTCCTGAGCGGCAGCGGCTTGATGTCGGCATAGTCGCGCTGCGGATGATCCGGGTACAGCGCGGCCTGGCTGGAGACGCTGTTGCGGGTCGGCGAGGGCGGCTTCAGACGGGAATTGCTTACGCCCAGGTCGGCCGGGCGAGTTCCTCCCAGAGCGCCAAGCCGGATTGCGACGACGGCGACCACAAGCAGGCCGAAGGCAATGATGAGCGTAGTTTTCATATGCGGGACATCAACGTGTCACCCAGCCGCCGCACACCGGAAACACCTGCCCGACGAAGCAGTTCGCGGCTTCGCTGCAAAGATAGGCGGCGAATTCGGCATCTTCCCTGGCGCCCACCAGGCGCCCCAGCGGAACCTCGCGCTTCAGGCGTTCCTGGAAGCGCGGGTTGGCCTGAACCTCGGGCGGGAAGTAAGTCGGATTGTCGACGAAGTTCTGGGCGATGGCATTCACCTGGACATTGTGCGGCGCGACCTCCACGCCGACGGCCTGCACGTAGGCCAGTTGGGCGCCGCGCGCGGCGCTGTAGGTCGAGGCGCGCTTCATACCGCGCAGGGCGGATGCGCTGCCCATGACGAGGATCTTGCCTGCGCGCCGCTCGATCATCGCCGGCAGCACGGCGCGGACCAATCGCGCAAGGGGATGCACGAGGGCCGCGAAGATGTCGTTCCACTCGTCTTCGGATACCTCCGCGGCGGGCGTGGCGGGTGCCGGTATTGCCAGGTTGGCGACGAGGACGTCGATCCGGCCTGCCGCGGCGACGATGGCCGCAGGGGCGCCGGCACTCGCCAGCGGGTCGGTGTTGGCGATCACGGTGGCGCCGTGCCCGGCGAATACCTCGCACAGCACAGGGCCCATGAATACGTCGGCATGGGTGATCAGGACGCGCTTGCCTGAAAGGCTCGGGTTCGACATGGATGCTCCTCCGGGCAAGGGCCCGCAATGTTGATGTGGCATACGGGAGTCGGCGCCGGCGGCACGGCGCTCATTTCACGCGGAAGACGCCGCGGACCAGCCGGATGCGGCCTTCCTCGAGGCTGCGCCGCGCATTGCCGGCCTTCTGCGCCAGATTGTCCACAAAAACCGCCAGGCTCAGCGGACCCGGCGCAGCGGCTGCGGCGGCAGTTCTGCTCAAATGGATTTCGCTGGTGTCCTCGAAAACTTCAGGGACGAATCCGGCTTCCGCCAGCAGCGCGCGAAGCTCGTCCCCGGAAACAAGGAAGCTGTCGGCGGGATCGCTGGCCCAGGGCAGGGGAAACCAGGGCGTCGAGGCTGCTCCGGTCGCCATCTCCTGGAAGGCATAGCGGCCGCCAGGCTTGAGGACCCGGCAGATCTCCGCGTAGAGCCTGCGCTTGTCCGCGATGTTCATGCCGACGTTCTGCATCCAGACGACATCGAAGGACCCGTCGGCAAAGGGCAGGTCAAGGGCGCTTCCCTGATGCACCGTGATGCGGTCGTCGAGACCGGTCAGCCGGTTCAGCAGCGCCGCACCGGCACAGAAATCGGGCGACATTTCCAGGCAGTCGACGCGACAGCCGGGCGCGGCAGCAAGCATCCGGGCCGGACCGGCCAGCCCGGCGCCGATATCGAGGACCCGATCTTCGGCGCGGATCTGTGCCAGTTCGCGCAACTCGTGCGAAGCGCTGAATCCGCCGGTGTGAAAATGGTCGAGCGCCCCAAGTTCCTTGGGCGACAGGCGCTGCCCGGGGTCGAGGCCGGCTTCGCGGATGGCGGCAATGATTCGCGCCTCGATGTCGCGGGCCGAGTAGTGCGCGTTCAGGCCGGCCATGACAAATCTCTCCTCAACAAGCGGATTGTCATGCATGTGCCGCTTGTCCGGAGCACAGCGTCAAAGGCTGGCGCAGATTTCATCGACCGGCAGCACCCGGGCGAACAGGCCATTGAGTGCGGCAAGAAATGCCGTTTGCACGTTCGCGGCCGATACCGTGTCGCCATCGAAGGACAGCGCCTTCGTGGCGCAGGCATCGTGTGCCAGGACGCACTGGAAACCCAGGTCGGCCGCGGCGCGCGTGCTCGTGTCGATGCACATCTGGGTCATCATGCCGGCGATGACGAGTTGGGTGGCGCCAAGCGCCTGCAGGTGCGCCAGCAGCGGCGTTTCGCGGAAGCTGTTGGGGAAATGCTTTTGAAAGACCGTTTCGCCGGCCAAAGGCGCCACGGACTCGTGTATTTGGGCGCCCGGTGTGTCCGGCAGGAAGAAAGTCGCGCCGGGTCTTGTGGAAATGTGCTGGACGTGGATCACCGGCAGGGATTTCCGCCGGAAAGCGTCGAGCAGCTTACCGGCCTGGATTCCGGCCTGCGGACTGCCGGCGAGTTCCATGGCTCCGCCGGGGAAGTAGTCGTTTTGTATGTCGATGAGCAGCAATGCCTGAGTCATGGGGGACCTTGAATGTCTAGTGGCTTGTATAAGATATTTAGGCGGATTCAAGTTTTGTGCTGCTGCCGGGTTACGGCGAGAGTGTAGCTGTTTCAACAAGCCTCGACGGAGTGTCTCGCAACGTAGGGATTTTCTCGCACAGCGGTTCCGGCTGGTCCAGCGTAATCACCGGATTCCCAGCGCCGACTTCGGCAAAGCGGGCGCGACCCGATTGCAGCAAGGTCCGCTGCGTCAGACCTTGCTGCTCTGGTGGCGGTTGTTGGCGATCAGAGCGAGCAGCACGAGGGCGGCGCCGGCCAGTTCGACGGCGGCCGGCCGGCGGCCTTGGGCGATGGCGATGAGGTAGGTGATGACCGGTGCGAAGTTGGCGAAGAGCCCGGCGTTCAGCGGCCCGAGTTTCGCCACGCCGAGGTTCCAGAACAGGATGCCGAACACCGAGACGCAGAAGATGATGAAGGCGAGTTGCGGCCAGACGGCGATCATCTCCTGCAGCTGCGGCGGCCGCGCGTGTCCGGCCAGCGTGGCGATGCCCAGCGCGGCGACGATGGCGAACCAGCCCAGCGAACAGGACAGCGCCGTGTAGCGCACCGGCGACCAGCCGGGAAACTGCTGGCCGCCCAGGGTGTAGGCGGTCCAGAACAGCGAGGCGAGGAAGACCAGGCCGTTGCCCAGGGCGTCGCCGCCGGTGAGGCGGGCGAAATCGCCGGAGGTGATGACGAAGAGCTCACCCGCGAGGGCGATGCCAATGGCGCCGAGCGTGAAGGTGTCGGGCCGGTGGCGCGTGCGCCACCACTGGAACAGCGCCACCTGTATCGGGCCCAGCGCCAGGATCATGGCGCCGATTTCGGGGCGGGTCAGCCTGATGCCTTCGAAGACGCAAAGGCCGAAGCCGGCGAAGCCGCAGGCGCCGAACAGGGCGATCTTCGGCAGGTGACCCTCGGTGCGCAGCGCCGCCCGGCCTTCCTGCACCCGCAGCAGGCCGAGGAAGACCAGCGCCGCGGTGCCGAAGCGCATAGCGGTCAGCCAGTAGGGATCGACCATTTCCAGGGCCGACTTGCCGGCCGGCAGGAAGCCGCCCCAGATCGCGACCACCAGCAGCATGTACAGCGTGCCGCGGCGATGATCCTTGTGCGCCGGCGTCATCCGCCACTCAAAGCCGCAACACGCCGCCGGCGAGGTGGCGCGACCCGGCGAGGCGCGCCAGCGTCGGCAGCAGGTTGAGGCCGGTGATTTTCTTGAGGCGCAGTGCGGCGGTTTTCAGGTCTTCAAGAGTCGGCGCCGGTGAGACGGCGATGGCGGCCAGCGCGATGGCATTGCCGCTGTCGCAGGAGGGAAAGGCGATGGCGCGGCCGTCGAAGGCATCTTCCAGGCGCTTCACGCTCTGGCGGAAATCCTTGCGCCGCGACAGCAGGTTCACGCAGAGCAGTCCGTCGTCGGCCAGCCGCTCGCGGCAGTCGAGGTAGAAGGGCAGGGTGTCGAGCCGCCCGGTACGCGCTTGCGCATCGAAACC
>CAIZKA010000111.1 GCA_903933395.1 uncultured beta proteobacterium
TCCGCAACGCACCGGTCACTTGGGGCCAGCCCGAAGGCTGACGCCGTTTACTGGTAACCGGGCGAGCCGATCGCAGGAGGCGGCGCTGGTGATACGGCGGTGGCAGCCGCCGGCACCGGTGCCGCGCCCTTGTTGAGCGGCTCCGGATGCCAACCAAGCACTGCGACCATGACAAGGAAGGCCACGACGTAGGCGAGCGCCACATGCCAGCCGTGGCGCAGCCAGTTGCCGACCGATTTGGCTTCCGGATACATGTTCGACAGGGCCACCCCGGCCGAAGAACCGAACCAGATCATCGAACCGCCATAACCGACGGCGAAGGCGAGGAAACCCCAATCGTAGCCATCCTGCCGAATGGCCAATGCGGTGAGCGGAATATTGTCGAACACGGCGGAAACAAAACCGAGGCCGAAGGCGGTCTGCCACGAGGCGAGGGGAAGTTTTTCAACCGGCATCATCGACGCGGTCATGACGAGGAACAGCAGGAAGAAGGTGCCCTTCAAGGATTCGCCCAGCACCTCCCAGTCATGACGCCGTACCGGTATCGTCACCAGAATGGCCGCCCAGACGGCGACGCCGATGAAGGGGAAGCTGTCGGCTTGCGCCGTGAATTTGGAATTGACGACGATATTGGTCGCCATGGCAAAAACCAGGATTGTGCCGACGATGAAAATGCGCCCCCAGTCGATATGGGTATGGGCATGGGAATGCTTGAGAATTGGCGAGTAGGCATGCTGCTGTTTGGCGCCGAAATAACCGGAGATCCCCAGTGCGATGGCCGAGGGCAGAACCGCCTCGAACACCTGTCCCGGCTTCACGCCGGCAATCCACATCATGGTGGTCGTGGTATCGCCGACCACCGAGAAGGCGCCGCCCGCGTTCGAGGCCGCAACGATTGCGGCGAGATAGCCGATATGCACCTTGGCCTTGAACAACTGATGCGCCATGGCGCCGCCGATCAGCGCCGCGGCGATGTTGTCGAGAAAGCTCGAGATCACCCAGACCATCGCCAGAAGCACGAAGGGACCCTTCCAGTCGTCGGGCAGGAATTTCGGCAGGATCACCGGCACATGGCTCTTCTCGAAATGCCGTGCGAGGATGGCAAAGCCCATCAGCAGGCAAAACAGGTTGGCCAGCGTCACCCATTCGTGGCCAAGGTGGCCGGCGAAGCCGCCGACGCCCTGGCCGGTCTTGAACCCGGTGACGGCAATCTTGTACAGCGCCACCGCGGTCATGCCGGTCAGCGCGACGTAGAAAGTCTGGTTGTGGAACAGCGCGACGCCGAGCAGGGTCAGGGCAAAGAGGATGAACTCGATGGGTATGCCGAACACTTCCGGCCCGGCGGAGGCCGCGAACGCCATCGGTGCGGCCAGCAGCATCAACAGGGAAATCCAGACCATCACAAAGCGGCGCGCCATCATGCTCTCCAGCGTAACAGGAGCGCGGAGTTTAGCATCTCGCCCTGCCCGGTCGCCGTGGTCAAGTCGCCGCCCGACTCACCGGACTACTGGATATCCTCTGTCGCGACCGGCGGCTCGAGGCCGGCGGCGCGAAACGCGTGGCCCATCATCACCATGCCGGCGTGCGGCGCATCGATTCCCGCCGAAAAGTAGATCATCTCGAACACGGCGTCGCCCTGTTCGGCCTCGACAACGGCGGTCAGCACCTGCTTCTCGTCCGCATACACCCGGTGGCGCAGGCTCCGCGTGCCAATCCCGCGAGCATGGTGAATGCTGGCACTGACCACGCCCAGTTCGCGGCGCAGGGTTTCAAGCACCTCGGCGCCACGTCCGGCGGGCATCACGCAGGTGATGATCCGATAGTCGCCGCGCGGCGAGGGCAGACGGGGCGATTCAGTCATGATGCCCGAAACGCGCCGCGATTTCGGGCGGCACATAGGTTGCCATCTTTTCCAGCGATGCCATGTAGATCATGCCCATGCCCGGCGTGTCGAGCTTGGCGGCAACATAGACACGCTCGAAGATGTGATCGGCGTGGTCGGACGGCGCGACAATGTAGATCACTTCCTTCTCCGAGTTAACCGTAAGGCCCAGCACTCCCAGGTGTTTCTGCCTGACCCCCGTGCCGCGCGCATAGAAGATCGTCGCCCCCTGCGCGCCGGCCTCGGTCGCGGCATCTACCACGGTATCGGCCACCCCGCGCTGGACGATGCAGGTGATCAATACCGCATCGGTCAGCACCACGATTTCGTCGCGTTGTTTCATCGTCTCACCCTTGTTCCCGTGCCGCCGTCGCGGCGGCCCTGCGTATCCAGAAGCCGACCAGCAGCACCGAAAGAATCGGCCCCAGCGAGGCCATGGCCAGTATGCCGAAGCCCTCCGCCGCACCCACGGCCTGCCCCAGGCCGAGGCCCAGCGCCAGCACCAGCGGCACGGTGACCGGTCCGGTGGTGACGCCGGCACTGTCCCAGGCCAGCGCCACATACTCCTCGCTCGACCCCAGGGTCGCGGCCAGGGCCACGCTGTAGCCGACCAGCAGCAGGGGCAGCATCGACCAGCCGAAAACGATCTTGGCCACGCCGACGGCGATCCCCAGCGCGACGCCGGTGGCCACGGCCTGAATCAGCAACTGCTTGGGGAAGGCGCCGTCGGTCAGATTCTCCACGGTCACGCCCATCGCGTTAAGCGCCGGTTCGGCCACCGTCGCGCCGTAACCCAGAGTGGCGGCAAACACCAGGGTCAGGCCGATGCCGATCGGGTAGGAATACAGCGCCTCGCCGCCGGCCGCGCTGCTGAATGCCGACGGCACGGTGCCCCCGGCCTGGTTGCCCAGCGGGATCAGGCCAATGCTGAGGCCGAGATTGAACAGCGCCATGCCCAGCACCGCCACGATGACGCCATAGGCAATGATGTTGCGCTGTTTGACCGCGTCGCCGACCAGAAAGCGCTGCACCAGCCAGAGCAGCAGGATCAGCGGCCCGATGGCGCGCAGCGCGGCGACCAGTTCGGCCACCGGCGTCTCATTCCACCAGGCCGCCGTATCGCCAGCGCCGACTATTGCCGGCA
>CAIZKA010000112.1 GCA_903933395.1 uncultured beta proteobacterium
GATGGCGGCGAGAATGTTGGCCGCGGACTTTTCCGCCATGCGTTCGAGGTTGGCCATCGCCAAGAGGCCCAGCTTGTAAAGATCGGCCGGCGTCTTGACGATGGCGTTATCCACCAGTTGCTCGACCAGCTTGTCGCCGAGGCCCTCGATGTCCATCGCGCGGCGTCCGGCGAAATGCAGCAAGGCCTGCTTGCGCTGCGCCGGACAGAACAGGCCGCCGCTGCAGCGGGCGATGGCCTCATCCTCGGGCTTTTCGATCGCCGAATTGCACACCGGGCAGGTCTTCGGCAATTCGAAGGCCGCATGCAGCGGCTCGACCAGGTCCTTCAACGGCCGCCGTTCCAGCACCACGGCGACCACTTCGGGAATCACGTCGCCGGCGCGCCGCACCACCACGGTATCGCCGATGCGCACGTCCTTGCGCCGGGCCTCGGCCTCATTGTGCAGCGTCGCATTGGTTACCGTCACACCGCCGACGAAAACCGGCGCCAGGCGCGCCACCGGCGTGATCGCCCCGGTGCGGCCGACCTGTACCTCGATCGCCTCCACCGTGGTCAGCGCTTCTTCCGCAGGATACTTGTGCGCCACCGCCCAGCGCGGCTCGCGTGTGACGAAGCCCAGTTGCTGCTGCAGCGCCAGCGAATTCACCTTGTACACCACGCCGTCGATGTCGAAGGGCAGTTCATCGCGCAGTACGCGGATGCGGGCGTGAAAGGCGACCAGGCCATCGGCACCCTGCTCCACCGCACGGTGCTCACAGACCGGCAGGCCGAAGGCGGCGAGCGCATCAAGCACGCCCGCGTGCGTCGCCGGAACATTCCAGCCCCGGGTTTCGCCGAGGCCGTAGGCATAAAAGGAAAGGGGCCGCCCGGCGGCGACGGCCGGATCGAGCTGGCGGATGCTGCCGGCGGCGCCGTTGCGCGGATTGACCAGTGTCGCCTTGCCCAGCGCGCGCTGCTTCTCGTTGTAGCGCTCGAAATCCGGGCGGCTGATGAACACTTCGCCGCGCACTTCCAGAACCGGCGGCGCGGTGCCGTCCAGGCGCAACGGAATGCGCCGCACGGTACGGATGTTCTGCGTCACGTCCTCGCCGGTCTCGCCGTCGCCGCGCGTTGCCGCCTGCACCAGCACGCCATTTTCGTAGCGCAGGTTGATGGCGAGGCCGTCGAACTTGAGCTCGGCGGCATAGTCGACAAGAGCATCGCCCTCGGTCAGGCCCAGTTCCCGCCGGACACGGGCATCGAAAGCTTTGGCGCCCGTCGGCTCGGTATCGGTCTCGGTACGGATCGACAGCATCGGCACCGCGTGGCGCACCTGGGCGAATTCCGGCAGCGGCTTGCCGCCGACGCGCTGCGTCGGTGAAGCGGCGGAAAGTAGCTCAGGGTGTGCAAGCTCCAGCGCCTGCAGCTCACGGAACAGCCTGTCGTACTCCGCATCCGGAACAGTCGGCGCATCGAGCACGTAATAGGCATGGTTGTGCCCTTCGATCTCGCGGCGCAGGGCTTCCGCCCGCGCAGCAGCCTGCTCAAGGCTCATCAGGAAAAGAGTCGCAATGCCCGCACACTGCCTGGAACGATGTCCGCCTCGCGCATGCGTTGCTGCAGTTCCGCCGTTTTGGCACGAATCGCATCGACCATGGCGTCGGCCAGCGGTGCGCGCTGGGCATCCACCAGGACACCGCCCAAGGCACCGGAAAGTTGCCGTGCGGTGGCC
>CAIZKA010000113.1 GCA_903933395.1 uncultured beta proteobacterium
AAATCGGCATAGGGGACGGCCAATAGGCCGCACCCCTGCCACACCACCCGGCATGCGGGTCCGCACCGGGCGGTTCGAGAAGTTGATGTCATGAGAGACGGGGTACGCCGAGTTTGTCGAAGTGGGCAATGGTCAGCACTCGTTTGATGTCGCCATTGCTGTTCCGCCACCAGCAGCGCGAGTTCTGCGCTACCCGCTTGGCTACGTGATCGGCCGCGCCCAGGTTGATCAATTCCCGGTAAATCGTGCTACCCCGCCGCCAGTGTTTGAGCTGGATCGCCCTGAGCCGGTGCCGTAGCCATTCGTCCAGCGCGCGCCAGACTCCCGGTGTTTGCGCCAGCCCAAAGTAGGCTTTCCATCCCAATAAATAAGGTTTCAATCGCTCGATGACTTCCGCCATGCTGCGTCCGCCCGAGCGCCGGGTCAGTTGCCTCACCCGCTGCTTGAACGTCGCCATTGGCTTGTCGGCCACCCGACGCTTGGCTCCTTCCTTGGCAAACCAGAAGCTGTAGCCCAGAAACTTTCTTCCCTTCACGCTGGCCACCGCGCTCTTGGTCTCATTGACCTTGAGCTGTAGTTTGGCGTAACACTTCTGCAAGAGGGCCATTACCCGCTCACCGGCTTTCCAACTGCGGACATAAACGTTGCAGTCGTCGGCGTAGCGCGCAAAGCAATGCCCTTGCTTCTCCAACACCTTATCCACCTCATCCAGCAACACATTAGCCAGCAACGGACTCAGCGGCCCGCCTTGCGGCGTTCCCTGAAACCGCTCCAGCACCACGCCATCGCTCATGATGCCGCTGTTCAGGTACGCTCGAATCAGCCGGATGATCCCGGCGTCGTCGATGCGTTTCCGCAGGCGGTCAATGAGGATATCGTGATTGACGCGATCAAAGAATTTCTCCAGATCAACATCGACCACGATCTTCCGTCCAGATTGCACGTAACCCTGCGCCGCGAGAATCGCGTCGTGGGCTCGCCGCCCCGGCCGGAAGCCGTAGCTGTGTTCGCTGAAGGTAGGGTCCAGTATCGGTTGCAGCACTTGCAGCAGCGCTTGTTGGATCAGCCGATCCGTGACCGTCGGGATGCCAAGCTCGCGCTCGCCTCCGTCCGGTTTCGGGATCGTTACCCGTCGCACCGGTTTTGGCCGGTACGTCCCCCGCAGCAGCTGGTCGCGTATCGTCGGCCACGCCGTGACGAGGTGGCGGGCAGTCTGGTCAATGTCCAGACCATCCACGCCGGCCGCGCCTTTGTTGGCTTTGACACGTTTCCACGCTTGCCGCAGGTTCTCTCTCGTCAGTGCTGCCCCCAACAGTGTCTCGGGCAGTCCTGACCCTGTGTTCTCGGTGTCCCGTCGCGGGTTGCTCGCTTCGTCGCTGACAGGATCACCCCCGGCTTCACCGAGGGCTACGCCTGCCCGCTCTGCGGGCGCAGACATCTGACGCGTTGCGTTCAACATCGACATGGTCTCGAACACTTCTCCTCGTTCGGCCCTTCGCCCCTTATCGGCAGCTACTACGGCCTCTGCTGACTTCTCGCTCCGTGTTTCCACGTCGGCCTTTCAGCCATGAGGCGAGATCTCCCCGGGTAAGAACGCACTCCTTCTCTGCACAACCGCCGAATTTACGCCGCTTCGCTTTGATCACGAGAGCTTCGCGGAATCATGCCCGCTCGCCCTGCTCGGCAACGCCTTCTATCCGGTTCTTGTCCATCGGCTCGCAGTTTCGCTCTACGCTTCCTTCCCACACTCAGTCACCCTCATGCAGTTGCGCTTCGCTTCGTTCGTCGTGATCAACTTACGGTAGGACTTACACCTACAAGAGTGCGCCCGTGCCGGGCGCACATGAAAATGCCGTTCAGCGCTAACTGAACGGCATTAAGGCGCTTACGCGCTTTGTCCTGCGGGAAACGTCCTCGTCAGGCGATGACGCTGAAAGCCGACTCAGTTCTTCTCTCCATCCTATAGGTGCTGCCTAAATGGTTCTGGCTCTTAGGTCTATCGCTTGTTGATCCGTGATTTCCGCAACGAACTACGGAAACTACGTATCGGGGATCCGTTAGTCGGACGTGTTGGCGAGCCCCCCGCGAGTTGCGCGTTGCCAGGCGATCAAGCGATTCGTCGCCGACTGCCACGATATCGCAAGCAAATTGCGCTACCATTTGAAAACATAGCATTGTCAGGACCAGCCATGGACGCTGCTCAGCCGATGGAATTCCCGAGCTACGAGGTTCTCGCCCAGCTGGCGCGTGACGACCCCCAGGCTTACGAGGACTTGCGGCGGGAATTGATAGACAGCTTCATCGCCACTGCTCCGGAACGGGTCCAGCCGCGTTTGCGCGGAATCCAGTTTCGCGTCGACCGTGTGCGACGCATGTCGCGCTCGTCATTGGGCTCGACCGTGAAGATCTATGAACTGATGTGGCAAAGTTTTCTGCACCTGAACGGCACCTGGCAGTCGCTGGCGAGCCTGGACGAAGGCGGCGACGCAACCGGGGCCTCGGGTCCGGCCGGCGCATCGCCTTCAACAACGGGGGCGCAGGTCCTGGCGTTCCGTCCCCACCCGGCCTCTACGCCACGGGCCTGAAGCGCCAGATACCACCATCGGCCGCACCCTCGGCAATGGTGCGCAAGCCCAAGCTGATCTCGCCACAGACGTGCAGCAGGGGCCGCTGCCGAGGCTGCACGGCGACTGATACAACGCCACCCTACTACTCACGCCATTCGACACATCCAAAGATATTGCCTGGCTTCAAATGCGTCCGGGAAAGCCGGTCTACCCGGAGTCGAATCAATTTTCATGGCAGACTGAATCACCGTAGCGCCAGCGCCGACTTTTAGGGCACGTTCAGTGCCGCAATACCAACGACGGCAGTTCGCCATGAGCCTCACGCACGCGTTCGGGCAGGCTCCGCAGCCGGCGCCCGAAAACGCAGCGTCAGCCACACCAGCAGCAGGCCGGCGACCGTCCAGGCAAGGCCGGGCAGCCAGACC
>CAIZKA010000114.1 GCA_903933395.1 uncultured beta proteobacterium
CAAGAAAACCACCAAGAGCAAGCGCCAGTTGCGCGGCGTGCACACGGTGCATGCCTCGGATGCCAAGTCCGTGCGCGCCATGCTGCCCAACGGTTAAGGAGAGCCACCATGCCAAGAGTCAAACGTGGTGTAACGGCGCGCGCGCGCCACAAGAAGGTTCTCGACCTGGCCAAGGGTTACCGCGGCCGGCGCAGCAAGGTCTACCGCATCGCCAAGGAAGCGGTGATGAAGGCCGGGCAATATGCCTACCGCGACCGTCGTCAGCGGAAACGGCAGTTCCGTGTCCTGTGGATCGCCCGTATCAATGCGGCGGCCCGCGAGTTGGGCATGAAGTACAGCACCTTCATGAACGGCCTGAAGAAGGCTTCGATCGAAGTTGATCGCAAGGTGCTGTCCGACCTCGCGGTGTTCGACAAGCCGGCCTTTGCCGCCCTGGCCGAAAAGGCCAGGGCCCAGTTGACGGTCTGAGTTCCGCTGTACCCGGAGAAGGAGGCCCAGGGCTGTTGGGGGCCTCCTTTTTTACTCCCGCTCCTTCTTCCTTTTCAATGGATAACCTGGATCAACTCGTAGCGTCTGCCACGGCCGACTTTGCCGCCGCCACCGAGCCTGCCAAGCTGGAAGACGCCAAGGCGCGCTATCTGGGCAAGGAGGGTTCGCTGACGGCGCTGCTCAAGGGCCTGGGCAAGCTGCCGGCCGAGGAGCGCAAGAGCGCCGGCGCGGCGATCAACATCGCCAAGGAACGCATAGAGTCGGCGCTGGCGATACGGCGCGAATCCTTGAGGAACGCCCGGCTCGAAGCCCAACTGGCCACCGAAGCGCTGGATGTGACGCTGCCCGGGCGCGGCATGCCTTGCGGCAGCCTGCATCCCGTGACCATCAGCCTGGACCGCATCGAAGCTTTGTTCCGTTCCATCGGTTTCGACGTCGCCGACGGTCCCGAGATTGAAACCGACTGGCATAACTTCACTGCACTCAATACGCCCGAGAATCATCCGGCACGGTCGATGCATGACACCTTTTATCTGCAGGGCGAAGGCGGCAGGGTGCAGGACGACATCCTCTTGCGCACCCACACCAGCCCGGTGCAGATTCGCACCATGCTGGCGCACACCGGACGCTTCAAGCATCTGGAGACCATGCCCGAACTGCGCGTGATCTGTCCCGGCCGCGTCTATCGCGTCGATTCCGATGCCACGCATTCGCCGATGTTCCACCAGGTCGAAGGCCTCTGGGTCGGCGAGAACGTGAGCTTTGCCGATCTCAAGGGCGTGGTGGCCGATTTCCTGCGGCGTTTTTTCGAATCCGATGATCTCAAGGTGCGCTTCCGCCCCTCCTTTTTCCCCTTCACCGAGCCCTCGGCCGAGATCGATGTCGCCTTCATGAGCGGGGCGCTGGAAGGCCGCTGGCTGGAAATCGCCGGTTGCGGCATGGTCCATCCCAATGTCCTGCGCTTCGGCGGCTTCGATCCGGAAAAGTACACGGGTTTTGCCTTCGGCATGGGGCCGGACCGGCTGACCATGCTGCGTTACTCGATCCCCGATCTGCGCCTGTTTTTTGAAGGCGACCTGCGTTTCCTGACGCAATTCAACTGACATGCAATTTTCAGAATCCTGGCTGCGCAGCCTCTGCAATCCCGCGCTCTCCACCGACGAACTCTGCCATCTGCTGACCATGGCCGGCCTCGAAGTCGAGGAGCGCCGTGCCGCCGGCGCCGACTTTTCGGGTGTTGTCGTTGCCGAAGTCCTGAGCGTAGAAAAGCATCCGGATGCCGACAAGCTCAAGCTCTGCTCGGTGAATGTTGGTGAATCCGCTCCCTTGCAGATCGTCTGCGGCGCACCCAACGTCGCTGCCGGCATGAGGGTGCCCTGCGCGCGGGTCGGCGCCAAACTGCCCGGCATTGAGATCAGGCAGGCCAAGGTGCGCGGCATCGAGAGTTTCGGCATGCTCTGCTCGGCGCGCGAACTCGGTCTTTCCGAAGATCACGGCGGCTTGCTGGCACTCGCACCCGACGCCGTTGTTGGCGAAGACATCCGCCGCCATCTCGATCTCGACGATACCCTGATCACCCTCAAGCTGACCCCGAACCGGGCCGACTGCCTGTCCCTGCTCGGCATCGCGCGCGAACTCTCGGCGCTGACCGGTGCGCCGCTGCTGGCGCCCGAGGTCAAGCCCGTATTGGCGGCTGTCGCCGACACGCGGCAGATAGTGCTCGATGCGCCGCAATCCTGCCCGCGCTACTGCGGCCGCATCATTCGTGGCGTGGATGCCAAGGCGCAGACGCCGGAATGGATGAAGCGACGCATCGAGCGCAGCGGCATACGGGCGATATCCTTCCTCGTCGACGTCACCAACTACGTGATGCTCGAACTCGGCCAGCCGCTGCACGCCTTCGACGATGCCGAGCTTGCCGGCGCGATCCACGTGCGCCTGCCCGAACCGGGCGAACAACTGCTGTTGCTGAACGGGCAGACCGTGACGCCGTCGGCGGATACCGCATTGATCGCCGACGACGAAAAGCCGCTGGCCATGGCCGGCGTCATGGGCGGAGAACACTCCGGCATCAACGATGCGACGCGCGACCTGTTCCTCGAGAGCGCCTTTTTCCCGCCCGCCGCGATCGCCGGCAAGGCACGTGCGCTGGGATTTTCATCGGATGCCTCGCACCGCTACGAGCGCGGCGTTGATTTTGATTTGCAGCGCAAGGCCATCGAACGTGCGACGCAGCTGATCGTAGAAACTTGCGGCGGCCAACCCGGTCCCGTGGTCGAGGCCGTTGCGGAAGCGCATCTGCCTTCGCGCAAGCCGGTGCGCCTGCGCACGGCGCGCGCAGCAAAGGTGCTGGGCATTGCACTTGCAGCCGAACGCATCGAAAGCATCCTCCAGGGCCTGGGCCTTGGTGTCGAGCGGCAAGGCGCGGATTTTCTCGTCACGCCGCCGTCCTTTCGTTTCGACATCGAGATCGAGGAAGACCTGATCGAGGAGATCGCCCGCATCTACGGCTACGACAACATTCCTTCGCAACCGCCGGTGGCGCGCATGGCCATGATGCCGGCGTCCGAGCAGAGCCGCACGGCGATGAGCGTGCGCCGCCTGGTGGCCGCGCGCGATTATCATGAAGTAGTGACCTACAGCTTTGTCGAAGCGGCGTGGGAAGCCGATTTTTCCGCCACCCGTGCCAACGGCGCAGCGCCCATCGTACTTGCCAACCCGATTGCCAGTCAGATGGGCGTCATGCGTTCGACGCTGATCGGCGGGCTGGTCGGGACCCTGGTCGCCAATCGCAAGCGGCAGACGGAGCGCGTGCGAATTTTTGAACTGGGCCGTTGCTTCAGGTGCGAGCCGGGCGCGGGTCCGGTGGCAGGTTTTGCCCAGCCGCTGCGTCTGGCGGGTCTGGCCGCCGGTTTGGCCCTTCCCGAACAATGGGGCGCGCCCGGCAGTCGGGTGGATTTCTACGACGTCAAGGCCGACGTCGAAGCTTTGTTTGCGCCGCGCTGCATGGAATTCGTCAAGGCTTCGCACCCCGCCCTGCATCCCGGGCGTTGTGCCGATGTCGTGCTCGATGGCCGATCGGTTGGCGTGGTCGGCGAACTGCACCCGCGCTGGGTACAGAAATATGAGCTGGGCACGGCACCTGTCGTTTTCGAGCTTGAACTGAACGAGGTACTGGCTGCGCGTTTCCCGGTCTATGTCGAGGTCTCGCGTTTTCCGGCGGTGGTGCGGGATCTGGCCCTGGTGGTGCCGCAAAGCCAGAATCTGGCGCCGCTGCTGGCGGGTTTGCGGGCGGCGGCGCCGGCCATCGTGCGCGATGTGGCTTTGTTTGACGTCTACCACGGCAAGGGGCTAGCTGAAAGCGAAAAGAGCCTTGCCTTTCGGATAGTTATGCAAGATACTCAACGTACTCTCGAGGATGCGGAAGTGGAGGAGGTGATAGCCGGATTGCTGGCTGTTGCCACCCGAGACTTCAATGCGTCCTTGCGAACTTAATGCAGGCGGAGCGGATATGACATTGACCAAGGCGGAACTCGCCGATTTGTTGTTCGAAAAAGTCGGCCTCAACAAGCGTGAGGCCAAAGACATGGTCGAGGCCTTCTTCGATGAAGTGCGTCTCGCCCTGGAGAAGGGCGACAGCGTCAAATTGTCCGGGTTCGGCAATTTCCAGTTGCGCGAAAAGCCGCAGCGTCCAGGGCGCAATCCCAAGACCGGCGAGGAAATTCCGATCACCGCCCGCCGCGTCGTCACCTTCCACGCCAGCCAGAAGCTCAAGGCGGCGGTCGAGGCATTCCCGCGTGGCGACAACCAGCAATAGCCGGGACGAACTGCCGTCGATTCCGGCCAAACGCTACTTCACCATCGGTGAAGTCAGCGAATTGTGCGGCGTCAAACCCCATGTGCTGCGTTACTGGGAGCAGGAATTCACGCAGTTGCGCCCCGTCAAGCGGCGCGGCAACCGCCGCTACTACCAGCATCATGAAGTCCTGCTGGTGCGGCGCATCCGCGAATTGCTGTATCAGGAGGGCTTCACCATCAGCGGGGCGCGCAACCGCCTCGAAGATGGTCCCGGCAAGATGCAGGACGTTGCGGAGTTCCTGCCCGGCGGGAGCCAAGCCACATTGCGCGCCGAGCTCGCTTCGATCATCGAATTCCTGCGCATTGCCTGACGCCGGTTTGCGCAGCCGATATCCGCGTGCGCAAAGCGGTGCCGGCGGTTTCCTTTGTTATAATTCGTGCAGTCGGGGCGTGGCGCAGCCTGGTAGCGCACTTGCATGGGGTGCAAGGGGTCGAAGGTTCGAATCCTTTCGCCCCGACCAGTATTACCAAGGGTTTCAGTCGAAAGGCTGAAACCCTTTTTCCTTGTTGTATGCACTTCCGGAAAGCGCCCGACAACTCGTTCGGCAATGGATGAATCAATACAGACACTCTGACCCATGACGACCCAAACCAAGTTCTGCTATCACTGCGGTGCCCATCATCCGATCGAGGAGATGCGCCAGATTGAAACCAGGGCCGGCAAGCGCTGGCGCTGTATCCGCAGCATCCAGGCAACGCAAAAGACCACAGCGGCGCGCGATGCCTTCGGTCGCCAGGTTTCGGCGATGAACACGGCGGATGCCATGAGCCATGCCCGGAGACTGAACGAGCTTCGTCAGGACAAGTGACTTTGCGGCTGCGGCTGCAACTTATGCAGGCGTGACGCAATGGCTGGAACCGGTCCGAGCTAGTTTGGGAAGTCGAAACAAGAGGGCATTCCTTGTCAATTTCGGGATTACAGGGTGGCTATCCCGGGCGCAGGATGATAAGAAATTCAGCCTCAAGAGGAACCCTGTATGCGCATCGAATCCGTCGAACTGGTTGCACTGCCCAACGCCCCTGCCTGGCAGGAGAAGGTTTACCGGGCCCGCATGGATACCGGCGAGGCCATGGACCTGTTCCAGCAGCATTGGGATGTACCTTTGCCGCCGGAAAGCCTGGTCGGGCTGACGGTCGAAGAGGCGCGGAAAAAGCGCAACGAGCGAATGTTCGCTATCGCTTCGGGGAACCACTGACGCGCATCGTGTCGCGTCCGCGGGTCAGCCAGGCAGCTTGAAGGGCAGGCGGGAAGCCGTTTCGGCCTCGTAGTCCTGCATGGCGCTGTCTTCCCTGGCGATGAAATCCGCCACGGCACGGCGCATGCCCGGGTGGGCGATCCAGAACGCCGACCAGGTGGGCACCGGCTCGAAGCCGCGGGCCAGTTTGTGTTCTCCCTGCGCGCCGGGCTCGAAGCCTTTCAGGCCGTGGCGGATGCAATACTCGATCCCCTGGTAGTAGCAAAGTTCGAAATGCAGGCCGGGCATGTCTATCGATGTGCCCCAGTGGCGGCCATAGAGCGTTTGCCCGTCGCGGTAGCAGATTGCCGAAGCGACCGGGGTTTCATCCATGAAGGCGATGAACACGACCAGGCGCCGCGCCAGCAGGGCGCCTGCTTCGATGAAGAATTCCGCGGGGAACGCCGGGTGATTGCCGTAGCGGGCAAAGGTATCGCGATACTGGTGGTGGATGACTTGCCACAGAGGCGCGTCAATCTCGTTGCCATGCCTGGCTTCCAGCCTCAGGCCGGACTCGGCGACGGCGCGGCGTTCGCGCTTGAGCTTCTTGCGCTTGCCGGCGGTGAAGCCGGCGAGAAAATCGTCGAAATCGCGGTATGCCCGGTTGAACCAGTGAAACTGCACGCCGCGTCGCATCAGCAGGCCGGCTGCTGCCAGCGGGGCGCGGTCGGCCTCTTCGATAAACAGGCATTGCCAGGAGGATGCGCCCGACTCGCGGGTGACCTGGAGTGCGGCCGCGATCAGCGCCGTCACCACGGGCTCCCGTTCGATGTCCCGGCGCACCAGCAGGCGGGGACCCGGCGAGGGCGTGTAGGGGATGCCGCTGACCAGTTTCGGGTAGTAGGCGAGCCCGGCGCGTTGCCAGGCCGAGTCCCAGTTCCAGTCGCGCGAGAAGTCGCCGAAGGAATGGCTGCGCAGGTAAAGCGGCAGCATCCCCAGCAACAGGCCGCCTTCATGGAGCGTCAGATGCTGCGCCTGCCAGCCCATCGCCGTCCCGCCGGCGCCGACTTTCTCTGCCGTGCCGAGGAAGGCGCGGCTGGCGAACGGGTCATCATCGTGATCGAGCAGGGCCCAGTCGGCTTCGGAGATGTCGTTGGCGGAGTCGTGCAGGATTATTTCCATGGTTCTCAATCCTACCCTGCAGGAGGCTTGCCTGAGGGCCCGGGAGAGCCCGATACGTGCGTCAATGGCCATTACGAACGCCGGCGGGTGCAGGCAACCGGGATGGGGGCAGAGTCCTGTTCTTTTCCGGCCATTGGCGCCGGGGCGCCATGAGCTAAAATGGGCTCTGCAATTCCTGACATTCCCCGGCTCCGACCCCCATGCGCATCCTGCTCAGCAACGACGACGGCTATCTGGCGCCGGGGCTCGTCCAGTTGGCTGCCAGCCTTGCCGATCAGGGCGAGATCATCGTCGTGGCCCCCGAGCGCAACCGCAGCGGCGCGAGCAATTCATTGACCCTCGATCGCCCCCTCAACCTGCGCCATGCCGCCAACGGCTACATGTATGTCAATGGCACGCCGACCGATTGCGTGCATCTGGCGGTTACCGGCGTCCTCGAGCACCAGCCCGACATGGTGGTGTCGGGCATCAATCTCGGCGCCAACATGGGCGACGATACGATCTATTCGGGCACCGTGGCGGCAGCTACCGAAGGCTATCTGCTGGGCGTGCCGTCGATCGCGATTTCCCTGGGCAGTTTCGAGGGACGGCATTTCGCCACCGCCGGACGCGTGGCCCGCGAACTGGTGCAGCGTTTCAGCCGGTCGTCGTTTGCCGAACCGGTGCTCTTGAATGTCAACGTGCCGGATATCCCTTACGCCGAATTGCGCGGCATCCAGGTCACGCGCCTGGGACGCCGCCACAAGGCGGAGCCGGCGGTGAAGTCGGTCAGCCCGCGCGGCGAGACGCTGTACTGGATCGGCGCCGCCGGTCCGGCGGCCGATGCCGGAGAGGGCACGGATTTTTACGCGGTCGAACACGGTTGGGTGTCGGTGACGCCGCTGCAGATCGATCTCACCCATGGCGCGCAGTTGGCCGGTGTGCGCCGCTGGCTCGACCCGGAATGATGGTCCCCCCACGCTCGCAAACCCGGCTCGCTGCCCCCCAAGGGGGGCGCATGCTTCCTTGGGGCGGCCCGGCGGAAGCATGAAGATGGCCCCCCGCGCTCGCAAACCCGGCTCGCTGCCCCCCCATGGGTGGCGCATGCCCCCTTGGGGCGGCCCGGCGGAAGCATGAATTCCGCGGCACTCACCGGCATCGGCATGACCTCGCAGCGTACGCGCTCGCGCATGGTCGAGCGTCTGCGCGCCCTGGGCATCAGCGACAGCCGGGTGCTGCATGCGATGGGGCTGGTGCCGCGCCATATTTTTATCGAGCCGGCGCTGGCGAATCGTGCCTATGACGACACCGCCTTGCCGCTGGGCTTCGGCCAGACCATCTCGCAGCCTTTCGTGGTGGCGCGCATGATAGAAATCCTGATCGCCGGTCGCGAACTGGGCAAGACGCTGGAAATAGGCGCGGGCTGCGGTTACCAGGCGGCGATCCTCGGCGTGCTGTCGAAGCAGGTTTTCGCCGTCGAGCGCATAGCGCCTTTGCTGACACGGGCGCGGCAGAACCTGAAGCAAATCGGGCTATCGCATATCCGCCTCAAGCACGCGGATGGAAATCTGGGGCTGGCCGAGGCGGCGCCGTTTGATACCATCATATTGGCTGCCGCCGCGGCGAGTGCGCCGCAGAAGTTGCTGGCACAGTTGGCACCCGGCGGGCGGCTGGTGATGCCGCTGGGGACCGCGGAACAGGTGATCAGCCTGGTCGAGCGCACTGATGGCGGATTTGTCGAAACACGATTTGATGCGGTGCGCTTCGTGCCTTTGTTGCCGGGAGTCGAATGAACGCCACGCGCCTGATTCTGGCCTTGCTGCTCCCCGTCATCGCCGGCTGCGCGAGTCATGCGCCCGCGCCGGTGGAGGATCGCGGCAGGGGGCCGGCGGCGGAAAAGCCGAAACTCGCCGTGCCCGCGGTGCTGGTTGCGACGGACTCCCGTGCCGTGTTTCACACCGTAAAGAAGGGCGAGACGCTCTACAGCATTGCCCTTGACAGCGGCCAGGACTACAGAGACGTGGCCGCCTGGAACAATCTGGAGAATCCCAACCTGATCAAAATCGGCCAGCAGCTGCGTGTCACGCCGCCCGATAGCAGCGCCGTGGCGGTGACAAAGCCGGTAACCTCGAGCGCGCCGGTTGAGATAAAGCCGGTGGCTCCCGGCAGTTCCGGTGCCGGAACCAGCATCAGCATCAATACGGACACCCTCAAGCGCGAGCCCAAGGGCGGCAAGCTTCCCTGGTCCGACGACGCCTTGGCGAAGGCGCGGCAGGGCGACGTGACCGCCAAGCCGGCAGAAGTCCGGCCAGAGGCCAAACCGGCGGAGGTTAAGGCGGCGGAAAAGCCGGCCGAAAAGCCGCCGCTTGCGGGCGATGACCTTGAATGGATATGGCCGGCCAACGGCAAGCTGCTCGCACAATACAGCGAGGGTGGCGGCAAGGGTGTCGACATCGCCGGCAAGGAGGGTGATCCGGTGCTGGCTGCCGCGAGCGGGGTTGTCTCCTATGCCGGCACCGGTCTGCGCGGCTATGGCAACCTGATCGTGCTGCGGCACAACGCGACCTATCTTTCGGTGTATGCCCACAACAGCAAACTGCTGGTCAAGGAAAAGGATACGGTAGCCAGGGGCCAGAAGATCGCCGAGATGGGCAGCACGGATACGGAAAGTCCGCGCCTGCATTTCGAGATCCGGCGTGAGGGCAAGCCGGCCGATCCACAGAAGTTTCTTCCCATCCGCTGAAACCCATGAGCGGCGACGCTTTTCTGCCGGAGCGCGGCGCGGCCGAGGCGCCCCCGGATTCTCCTGATTCCGGATTCGTCGAGGACATCACTCAGGTCTACCTGCACGAGATCGGCGTCACGCCGCTCCTGACGGCCGCCGAGGAAATCCGCTTGGCGCGAGCTGCCCATGCCGGCGATTTCCTCGCGCGGCAGCACATGATCGAGGCCAATCTGCGCCTGGTGGTCAGCATCGCCCGGCATTATCTGCACCGGGGGCTGCCACTCGATGACCTGATCGAGGAGGGGAATCTGGGGCTGATCCATGCCCTTGAAAAATTCGACCCCGAACGCGGCTTTCGCTTTTCGACCTACGCCACATGGTGGATTCGCCAGAATGTCGAGCGCGCGATCATGAACCAGTCGCGTACCGTGCGCCTGCCGGTCTATGTGGTCAAGGAACTCAACATCGTCCTGCGCGCCATGCGCCGGCTTGACCGGGAACGCGGGGCACAGGATGAATCACCCGGTGCAATGCTAGAAGATGTGGCGCGACTGCTCGATCGTCCGGTTGCGGAGGTACGCCGGCTCCTGGTGCTCAACGAGCGCTCCGCCTCGCTGGATTCTCCGCTCGACATCGACCCCGAGCTGTCGATGTCCGATTCGATGGCCGACGAGGCGGCCGAGGATCCCGCCGCCCATCTTGCCCATCAGGAGGCTGAAGCCCTGGTCGCCGACTGGGTGGCGCAACTGACGGACCGCCAGCGCCTGGTTGTCGAGCGACGTTATGGCCTCGCCGGCCAGGATCCGGCAACGCTGGAGGACATCGCCAGCGATCTGGGCCTGACCCGCGAACGGGTGCGGCAGATCCAGATGGAGGCGCTGTCCAAGCTGAGGAAGCAAATCGCGCGCGACGGCTTGACGCCTGACGCGCTACTTTGACGCGTGCAGCGCGGAGGCCAGGTCCATGACGGCCGCCGCGTAGAAGCTGCTGCGGTTGTAGCGCGTGATTACATAAAAGTTGCGATAGCCGAGGCGGAATTCCGTCGCCGCGCCGGGCGTTACCAGATCAATCAGGGCGGCGGGCCGGTCGGGTATCGCCGTGTCGCCGGCGCCGACTCTTGCGATGCCGACATTGGCCGCTTCCATCTGGGTTGGCGTGCGTTGCGGCGCGATACCTTCATCGATGAGAGCCTGGATTCCGTCGCCGCTCACCGTGATGATGTCGGCGATTGGCGCATCCCGTTCCCAGCCGTGCGCGACCAGGAAATTCGCCACGCTGCCGATCGCATCGGCCGGGCTGGCGGTCAGATCGACGCGGCCGTCGCTGTCGAAGTCGATGGCGAAACGCCGGCGGGAGGATGGCAGGAACTGCGGCAAACCCAGCGCGCCGGCATAGGAGCCGGTGTAGCTCAGGGGACTGCGGTTTTCCTCGCGGGCCAGCAGCAGCAGCTCTTCCAGTTCCCTGCGAAACAGTTCTGCCCGTGGCGGATAGTCGAAGGCCAGGGTGGTGAGGGCGGCGAAGGTGTTGAAGCGGCCCAACTGTTTGCCGTAGATGGTTTCCACACCGATGATGGCGGCGACGATATCGGCTGGCACGCCGAAGCGCTCCTCCGCGGCCGCAAGTTCTGCTGCATAGGTTTGCATGAAGCGTCGCCCGGCGGCGATGCGTTTCGGTTCGACGAAACGTCCGCGATAGGCCTGCCAGGAGCGTACCCCGGGGTCTTTGGGCGGCATGATGGCCTTGATCACGGCGGCATTGGGTTTGGTGTGGCGGAACAAATCAATCAGCATGTCGACATCGAAGCCGTGCCGGACCTGCATATCCTGCACGAAGGCCTGCACGTCTTCACGTCGGTCGAAGCCTTGGGCGCGCGCACCGGAGGCGACAAGAAACAGGAGGGCGAACAGCAACAGGCGCTTCATGGTTGGAAGGCGGCGATTTTCGCCTTGAATTCGATGAGCTCGCCGGGCTGCGGATCCGGGGCGTAGCGCAAGCGGGCGTAAAGGGCCGCAATTGCCGTAATGGAGCCGGCATGATTCGGGGCCTGTCGGGCGGCGCGTTCGGCGAAGGCCAGCGGTCCTTCCCAGGCCTGCCAGACAATGCCGCGCCGGGCCAGGCGGTCAGTGAACCTGCGCCAGGCGGCAAGCACCGGATCGACGCGCAGGCGATTGCGCAGTATCCATGCGGTAAGGCCCAGCATGACCACGCCGCAAAGCACGGAGAGCACAGCGGTCATGCTGCGCCAGTCGGGTTCCTTGAGGCCCAGGCTGGCCAGCAGATCGCGCTGGCGCTGCGGGTTGTAGCCCAGCACCCACTGATTCCAGCCGTTGGTGACGGCGTCCAGCCGGTAGCGCAATTCCTTGAGCCAGGCCATATCGGCGCGAGCCAGGAAGGGCAGTTCCTCGTTGGCCGGGACCGCCGCTGCAAGGTTGTTGTTGATGCGGCTGGGCGCGGAGATTGCCGTCGGATCGATGCGCAGCCAGCCGCGCCCGGCGATCCAGACTTCCGCCCAGGCATGCGCGTCGTACTGGCGGACTTCCAGAAAACCATCCACCGGGTTGATTTCGCCGCCCTGATAGCCGGCGACCACGCGTGCCGGCACGCCGGCGGCACGCAGGGCGAAGACAAAGGCGGCGGCGAAGTGCTCGCAGAAACCGCGTTTGCTGTCGAACAGAAATTCATCGACCATGTCGGCGCCCAGCAGCGGGGGATTCAGCGTATAGATGAGCAACTGCTGGTTGAAAAAGTTTTCCGCGGCGGCGAGGATCGCAGCGCTGTCTTCGCCGTGCTGTGCTCGCCAGCCTTCGCTGACGGTACGAATGCGCGGGTTGCCGTTTTTCGGCAGCGACAGCGCGCCGCGCAGGAGGTCCGGCGCTTCGTTCCTGCCGGCGATCGCCTCGGGCCAGGCGCGCTGCGTGTAGCGCATGCGGTTGCGCACGGGCTGCCGCGCGACGGGTTGATAGTCGCTGGTCAGCGCGCTCTCGGGGGGTAGGGTCGCAGGCATCTCCAGGGCAAACAGCCAGAATTTTCCGTGTGGTTCAAGCGTGACTTCGTAGTCGATCGGAGTGCCGGATCCGGAATAGGGCACAGCCGGATAGGCACCGACAGTCTGCACGACCCGCCAGCTGCGGCCGTCGAACGCGGGCATTACCGGACCGCGCCAGTAAAGCTGCGATTGCGGCGGGACTGCGCCTTCGAACTTCACCCGGAAGGCGATTGCATCCGACTGCGAGAGTTGTGCAATCGAACCGGGGGCCATGGTGTCGGACAATCCTGAAACGGCAGAAAACCGGTCCTGCGGAATGCCCCACAGCGGTCCTTGCACCCGCGGAAACAGCAGGAACAGCAGCAACATGAATGGCAGGGCCTGTAACAGGAGCAGGGCGGCGCGACGCAGTTGCTGTTGCGGTTGCGGGCGATCATCGCTGGCCGCCAGCAACGCGGCGGTGGTGATCAGGACGGTCAGGGCTGCCAGCATTGCCGTCGGGATGGTCTGGGTGAACAGGAACTGGCCGAGGACCATGAAATAACACAGCAGCGCGGTCACCACGGCATCCCGCGCGGCGCGCAGCTCAAGCAGTTTCAGCGCGAGAAAGACCACCAGCAGCGCAATGCCAGGGGTGCGCCCGAGAATCGTACGGTACTCCATGAATACGCCGACCGTACCGGCGATGACCAATATCGCTCGCAGCCAGCGCGGCGGCAGGCGCCAGTGCTGCCATGTCAGCAGCGCACGCCAGCCGAAGGCGCTCGCCGCCGCCAGCGCGAGCCAGAGCGGAATCTGTTGTGTCAGCGGTGCCGACGCGGCGACGACGCTGGCCAGCAGCCACCAGGCCTGGCGTCGGCTGACAGGCCGGCTAGTGCGCGCCATGGTCGTGCAGGGCCAGAGCGCGCAGGCCGGCCGCGAGTTGTGCCGGGCCGTTGTCGGGCCTGAGTTGCAGCGCGGGCAGGCGCAGGCCCCAGGCCAGCCCCGCGGCGTCGGCGTCCAGCATCCAGCGGGCGAGAATTGATAGGCGTTGTTCGCCGTCGGTGGTTCCGGACAGCGCATCCCAGTCCAGCCAGATCTGTTGCGCGCTCGCCCCGGCGAACAGCTTGGTCAGCAGCGGACCGTCCTGTTGGCGGGCCACGGCCTTCCATGCGACATGGCGCGGCGCATCGGCGGGCTGATGCTTGCGCAGTCCGGAAAAGTCGTCTGCGCCGCGGCCGTCGCGCGTCGTGCCGCGCGCCGAATCGCCGCTCCATGGCAGCGGTGGCGCCTTCGCGGCGGGTGCCGGATACACCAGGCAGTCGAGTTCAGGGACGGCATAGCTCCAGGCCCGCACCAACCCCAGCGGCCAGGTCGTCTCGATGGTGACGCGCGGCATGGGCAGCCAGCCGCGCCGCGTGGTGGGAACGCCGAGCGTTGCTACCCTGCTGGTGCGTGCCTCGATGTCGACTTCGACCGGCTCCTGCTCACCGATGAACAGGCGCAGGCTGGTGCGGGCATCCGGTCGCCGGTTTTCCAGGACCAGCGCAAACTGTGCGGGACTGCCGGCGAATACCGGTTCGCAGCGCCCGGGACGAAGCGCGATCAGGACCAGATTGCGGAAGGTGTGGAGGATGGCGACGATGCCCAGGCCGGCCAGCAGGAAAACCAGGGCATGGCCGAGGCTTAGGTTGTAGTTCATGGCGCCGAGCAGGATCACGCCGAGGGCCATGGCATAGGCCAGCCCGGCCCGCGTCGGCAGGACATAGACGCGGCGCTGGGTGAGGATGATCGGTGAGGGTTCCGGCGGCCGCACGCGCAGTGCCCAGCGGACGAATGTTTCGTGCAGCCGGTGGCGCAGCGTGACCAGCATCGTCAGGGTAGCGGGACCGCCTCGATCAGGGCAGCCGCGACGGCTTCCACATCCGTGCGTGCGGTGTCGTCCGCCGGCTTCAGGCGGTGGCCGATGACTCCGGGCAGCACGGCTTGTATGTCTTCTGGCAATACGTGATCGCGGCCGTCAAGCAGGGCCCAGGCGCGCGCAACCGCAAGCAATGCAAGACAGGCGCGAGGCGAAAGGCCCGCCTGCCAGCGCGGCGCCGTGCGGGTGTGGGCGGCCAGCGCCTGGACGTATTCAATCAGGGCGGATGACGCATGTACGGCGCGTACCTGTTCCTGCAACTCGATCAGGCGCTGCGGCGCAATGCGCGGTCCCAAGCCGGCGACCATTTGATGGCGGTCGGCGCCGGCGAGCAATTCGCGCTCGGCGGCAGCGTCGGGGTAGCCAAGTTCGATCCGGAGCAGAAAGCGGTCAAGCTGGGATTCCGGCAGCGGGAAGGTGCCGATCTGGTGCGTCGGGTTTTGCGTGGCAATGACGAAAAACGGCTCGGGCAAGGCACGGGTTTTACCCTCGGCCGTGACCTGCCGCTCTTCCATGGCTTCCAGCAAGGCGCTTTGCGCCTTTGGCGTGGCGCGATTGATCTCGTCGGCCAGCACGACCTGGGTGAAGATCGGCCCCGGATGAAAATGGAAGGTGCCACTTTCCCGGTCGAAGATCGAGACACCAATAATGTCAGCCGGCAGCATGTCGCTGGTGAACTGGATGCGCTGAAAATTCAGTCCCAGCACCCGCGCCAGCACATGGGCCAGCGTGGTCTTGCCGACGCCGGGCAGGTCTTCGATCAGCAAGTGCCCGCGCGCCAGGAGACAGGCCAGCGAGAGCCGGATCGGCCGTTCCTTGCCGAGGATGATGCGGTTGACGTCGGCCAGGATCAGGTCAAGTTCGGGGAGTCGCATGGGGTCGGAGTTTTGCGCGGACTTTGATGGATAATATGCGTTTAAGCGACATTGTAAGTCATCAGACAAAACGCCCGTCATGACAACCACCGCCTTCATTACCCATCGCGACTGCCTGCAGCACGACATGGGCACGCACCATCCCGAATGTCCGGATCGTCTGGGCGCCATCAGCGATCGTCTGATTGCCGCCGGCCTGGACGTCTACCTGCAGTTCCACGATGCGCCGCTGGCCGATGTGGAGCAACTGCTGCGCGCGCATTCGCGCGAGTACATCGACCACGTGCATGACAGCAGTCCGGCACACGGCATCGTGCATCTCGATCCCGATACGGCGATGTCACCCGGAACCCTGCAGGCCGCCCTGCGCTCCGCCGGGGCCGGCTGCTACGCCACCGACCTGGTGATGCGCGGCGAAGTGCAGAACGCCTTCTGCGCAGTACGTCCGCCCGGCCATCACGCCGAGCGCGCCAGGGCGATGGGTTTCTGCTTCTTCAACAACGTCGCCGTGGCTGCACGGCATGCGCTCGAAGCATGGGGCCTTTCCCGTGTGGCGATAATCGATTTCGACGTACATCATGGCAACGGCACCGAGGAGATATTTGCCGGCGATCCGCGAGTCCTGATGGCCGGAATTTTTCAGCATCCGTTCTATCCATATTGCGGAGCCGACAATCCGGCGTCCAACATGTGCAACGTTCCGCTGCCTGCGGGAACGCGCGGCGAAGACTTCCGTCAGGTTGTCTATGACATCTGGCTTCCGCGACTGCGGGAATTCAAGCCGGAAATGATCTTCATCTCAGCGGGCTTCGACGCCCATTACGAGGACGACATGGCGTCACTGGGGCTGGTCGAATCAGACTATGCCTGGGTGACGGAGCAGATCAAGCAGGTGGCCGGAGAGTTTTCCAACGGGCGCATCGTGTCCCTGCTGGAGGGGGGTTACGTGCTGTCCGCCCTGGCGCGCAGCGTGGCCACGCACATCAAGGTGCTGGCTGATTTGTAAGCCTTCGTTGCAAGGCGTGGTGCGGGACCGCCATCAGGTAAAATCAACCTTCTTTCTTGCTCGATCGACTGCCGGATCGGGCGCTCAGTTTCGGATACGTTCATGAAGACCATACAGGGTTCCATTCCCGCCATAATCACCCCGATGCAGGACGACGGTTCGCTCGATCTGCCCGGATTGCGGCGCCTGCTCGACTGGCACATCAGCGAGGGCACCGACGGTGTCGTCATCGTCGGTACCTCGGGCGAATCGCCAACGGTCAATTATGCCGAACACTGCGCGCTGATCGAAACCACGGTGCAGCATGTCGCCGGACGTATTCCGGTGATAGCCGGTACGGGCGCCAATTCGACCGCCGAGGCCATGGAACTGGCAAAGTTTGCGCGTCAGGCCGGTGCCGATGCGCATCTCTCGGTGGTGCCCTATTACAACAAGCCGACGCAGGAGGGCTTGTTCCGGCATTTCAAGGCGATTGCCGAGGCAGTCGATCTGCCGATGATTCTTTACAACGTGCCGGGGCGTACCGTGGCTGATCTGGCCAACGACACGATCCTGCGCCTGGCGCAGGTGCCAGGCATAGTCGGCATCAAGGATGCGACCGGCAATATCGAGCGCGGTTCCGATCTGCTGAAGCGCGCGCCGGTCGCCTTCAGCGTGTATAGCGGCGACGACGCCACGGCCATTGCATTGATGCTTCTTGGCGGCAAAGGGTCCATTTCGGTGACGGCAAATGTGGCGCCGCGCCTGATGCATCAGATGTGTTCGGCTGCGATCGCCGGCGACCTGGTGACGGCGCGCGAGGCAAATTTCCGCTTGCTGGGCTTGCATCGCAACTTGTTTCTTGAAGCCAATCCGATTCCGGTCAAGTGGGCCGCGCAGCAAATGGGGCTGATCGGTGGCGGCATCCGCCTGCCGATGACGCCCTTCTCTCCCGAATTTCACGAGCGCCTGCGTCTTGCGATGCGTGAAGCGGGCATCACCCTCTGACCGGAAAACCGATACTCGATGAATCGTTCATTTTCAATGCTGTCTAGGGTTGTTGCCATCCTGCTTGCCGGTTTGCTTGCCGGTTGTAGCGGCAGCATCCTTCCCGAATCCAAAAAGATCGAATACAAGTCCGCAGGGAAACTGCCGCCGCTCGAGATTCCGCCGGACCTGACGCAGCAAAGCCGCGACGAGCGCTATGCGGTGCCGGATGTTTCCGCCAGCAAGGGCTCGGCGACGTATTCGGCCTACTCCAGCGAGCGCTCCGGACAGGCTCGCACCACCACGGCGCAGGCCGTGCTGCCACAGGTGGACACCATGCGCATCGAGCGTTCTGGTACCCAGCGCTGGCTGGTGGTTCAGGGTTCTACCGAAAGGCTCTGGCCCGCCGTCAAGGAATTCTGGCAGGAGATGGGTTTTCTGGTAAACGTCGAAATTCCTGAAGCCGGGATCATGGAAACCGACTGGGCGGAAAACCGCGCCAAGATACCCCAGGACTTCATTCGCAATACGCTGGGCAAGGTCCTCGACAGTCTTTATTCGACTGCGGAGCGCGACAAGTTCCGTACCCGCCTGGAAAAGGGTTCCGAGCCGAACAAGGTCGAGATTTACATCAGCCATCGCGGTATGTACGAGATCTATACCAGCGAGGGCAGGACCGAAACCAAGTGGCAGCCGCGGCCGCCCGATCCCGAACTTGAAGCCGAGATGCTGGGGCGCCTGATGGTGCGCCTGGGGGCCGACGAATCCCGCGCCAAGACGATGGTGGCCGCCGAACAGCGCCAGGAGCGTGCCAAGCTGTCCCGTGCGACAGACGGAGCGGGTGCCTTGTTGCTCGAGGAGCCCTTCGACCGGGCATGGCGGCGCGTCGGCCTGGCGCTGGATCGCGTCGGTTTCACCGTTGAAGACCGTGATCGCTCGCAGGGCCTTTATTTTGTCCGTTATGTCGACCCCGATGCCGACGGCAAGAAGAAAAGTGACGACAGCGGGATGCTGTCCAAACTGATGTTCTGGAAAGGCAGTTCCGGTGAAAAGCCGAATCAGGCCCAATATCGCATTCACCTCAAGACGACGGGCGAGTCCACCGCGGTCGAGGTTCTGACCCGCGAAGGAGGCATCGACAAGTCCGATACCTCCAGGCGCATTCTTACTCTGCTCTATGACCAGTTGAAGTAGGCGGCGTAGGGCAACTCAGGTGCGCTTCGCCTCGCTCGGCAGCGGCAGCAGGGGCAACGCATTGTTGGTGGAAGCAGGCAGCACCCGCGTGCTGATCGATGCCGGTTTTGGACCGCGAGAAATGGCGCGCCGGCTTGCACGCTTGAACCTGGCTGGCGACGATGTCGATGCGGTGGTGGTTACGCATGAACATTCTGATCACATCGGCGGCGCTTTCGCCTGCGCCCGGCGGTATGGCTGGAGTGTCCTGCTAACGCACGGCACGCTTGCCGCAAGCCGCGGCGATGTCGGCCATGAGCAGACCGCGATTATCGACAGTCATGAGCCGCGTTCAGTCGGCGATATTTGCCTGCATCCATTCCCGGTTCCCCACGATGCTCGCGAGCCGGTTCAGTTTGTACTCACCGACGGCGCACGGCGGCTGGGTGTGCTGACGGATGCGGGCCATGTCACAGCGCACATGGTGGCCATGCTCGATGGCTGTGACGGCCTCGTGCTGGAGTGCAATCACGATGCACAGATGCTTGCGCAAGGCAGCTATCCGCCCGCCTTGAAGCGCCGCATAGGCGGCCTCTGGGGGCATCTAGACAACGCGGCGGCGGCCGCGCTGCTGTCCGCGGTCAATCACTCCGCGCTGCGTCACGTGGTGGCGGCGCATCTCTCCGAGGAAAACAACAGCCCGGCGCTTGCACAGGCGGCCTTGTCCGCCGCACTGGGATGCGCGCGGGACTGGATAGGTGTCGCAACCCAGGATGAGGGCTTCGCCTGGCGCGATCTTTAAAGCGGAATCGGCTGAACTTGGCGAAAAAAAGCCGACCCGAAGGTCGGCTTTTTTCTTGCCCGAAGGCGGGTGAAGAATTACTTCTTCGCGCCTTCCTTGGCACCTTCGACGGCACCCTTGGCGGCACCCTTGGCGGCGTCCGTAGCCATTTTGGTCACGTCAGCAGTGGGAGCGGCGGGAGCGGCGGCGGCGGGAGCAGCGGCGGCGGGAGCAGCAGCCGGAGCGGCAGCGGCGGGAGCAGCAGCCGGGGCAGCAGCGTCAGCAGCCTTGGGGGCTTCGGCAGGCTTCGGAGCTTCAGCAGCGGGCTTCGGCGCTTCGACCTTGGGCGGCTCGGCGGGCTTCGGGGCTTCGGTCTTGCCGCAAGCGGAAACAGCCAGCGCGAGGAGGGCAGCTACGAGGAGAGATTGCTTCATTTTGTTGAGTTCCTTAACGTTATGGAGTTGATCGGCCAATTGGTTGATCGGAACGTTTCCATTTCGATCAACTTTCTATTTTATCACGCCAAATAGATTCATGGTGCACCACAGCAAACAAGAAGGCAGGACGCGGCATCATAGCCCGGTAGTATTGATCTGCAGACACGGTCGAGACAGCGCCCACAGCTCCTCGAAGCGTTCTCGCCACGGATGAATATAAACCGGGTCGTCGAGAACAAGCGCGCTGCGCGGATGATCGATATGGAAACGACGAACGCCATGGGCATCGTCCGCGAGCAGATGCGTATCTGCGAGATGGCGGAGGTTGTCCGGACTTTGGCGCACCTCGACGAGATGCGCGAAGCGGGCTATGAGTTGCATCAGGCGTGGCGCCTCGCGATTCAGCGGTCCCGGATCGTGCAGCACCACACGGATTCTGCGCAGGTGATCGTCCGTCAGAAAAGCGACCAGGGAGTCAAGACGGAGTTTATGGTCCAACTGCAGGCGGCGAAGATCGCGATCGAAGATCAATATTTCATGTTCCGCCCGCGCCAGGACGGCATCGCAGGCCTGGCGATATTCGGCTTCACTGGTGAGTAGCGTGTAGGCTGGGTTCATGATTGGAAATGTGAGTTGCTCCTGGTTGGCAAATCGATCACTTGTCCTGGGTTGAGAATCCAGCGCATGGCTGTATTCCTGCCCCGCCGGACGTCAGGACTGAGCTTTTGGCGGAGATTATAATCGCCTCCTTTTGTCCAACGGGCAAGGTCATTTCCCATGCCGCAAGCAAATATCGAATCCCTGGATCATGAAGGGCGCGGCGTTGCCCACGTCGATGGCAAGGCTATTTTCATTGAAGGTGCGCTGCCCGGCGAAGTGGTCGAATTCGCCAGCTATCGCCGCAAGCGGAGCTATGAGAAGGCGCATGCGCTAAGCGTGCTGCATCCATCGAGTCAGCGTATTGCGCCGTACTGTCCGCATTTCGGCACCTGCGGCGGATGTTCGATGCAACACCTCAACCTTGCCGGCCAGACCGCTGCCAAGCAGCGCGTGCTCGAAGATGCCCTCTGGCATATCGCCCG
>CAIZKA010000115.1 GCA_903933395.1 uncultured beta proteobacterium
CACCATGATGATGCCGAAATGCACCGGATCGATACCCAGCTTGATTGCGACCGGGAACAGGATCGGCGCAAAGATCAGCACGATCGACGAGGGCTCCATGAAGTTTCCGGCCAGCAGCAGGATGATGTTGACCGCCAGCAGAAAGCTGATCATGCCCAGGCCGTGGCCCAACATCCAGTCCGCCAGCGCCTGCGGGATGTTCTCGTTGGTCATGATGAAGGAGAACAGCACGGCGTTGGTGATGATATAGAGCAGCATCGCCGACATGTTGGCCGAGTTGAGCAACACGCGCGTCACGTCCTTGAGTCCCAGGTCCTTGTACACAAAAACCGCCACGATAAAAGCATAGACCGCGCTCATCGCCGCGGCTTCGGTCGGTGTGAACATGCCGCTGTAGATACCGCCCATGACGATCACGATCAGCAGCAGACCCCAGGCCGACTCGCGGAAGGCCTTCAGACGCTCGGTCCAGGTCGCTTTCTGCAGGCGTGGGTAGTCGAACTTTTTCGCCCGATAATAGGTCACCCCGCCCAAGACGCACGCCAGCGCAATGCCTGGCATTACACCCGCCATGAACAAGGCGCCAACCGAAGTATTGGTCGCCACCGAGTACATCACCATGACAATTGATGGCGGAATCAGGATGCCTAGCGCGCCCGAGGTAGTGATGACGCCGGCACCAAACTTCTTGGGAAAGCCCGCCTTGACCATGGCCGGCAGCAGGATCGAGCCGATCGCCACCACCGTCGCCGGCGAAGAACCGGAAATCGCCGCAAACAGGGCACAGGCCAGCACTCCGGACAGACCGAGACCGCCATACCAGTGGCCGACCATCGACGATGCGAACCGGATCATGCGTTTCGCCACGCCACCATGAGTCAAAAAGTTTCCCGCGAGGATGAAGAACGGGATGGCCATGATCTCGAACTTTTCGATGCCGGTGAACAGTTTCAGTGCCACCGCCTCCAGCGGCACCTGTGTGAACATGAACAAGAAACTGAGCACGGTCAGGCCAAGAGAAATCGAAATCGGCATGCCCGTCAGCATCAGGGCCAGCAACAGCGAGAATATGATCGCGGCATTCATTTCGGCTCCCCTCCGAGATCGTCCTTGCGGCGGTCAGGGTCGGTCGCGATGTTTTGTATGCGCCGGTTATCTCCTACCATCGTGTGCTTGAGGTCATGCATGTGCAGATTGTCATCCATCGAGTACACGTTGATCTCATCCGACACCGTTGCCTCGTCGAGCCCATCGACATGTCCGTGGTCGTGGTGCGGCAATTCGCCGGTCTTGAGAAAGCTGACCAGAACCTGCAAGAAGCGGAAGCACATCAGGCTGGTACCGAGCGGAATCGCCGAATAGACCATCCATGTCGGCCATTCGAGGTCCGGCGTCGTCGGGCCTTCGTACAAGTCGCCAAGGGCAATCCCAAGCGCCTTGTAAATGCTGTAATGGGCGCCGTTTTCCCAAACAAAATGTGCGCCGAGCGCCCCAACGACTGCGGTAAACAGCGCCCCGGCGAGCAATCCAAAGATGATGAACTTGCGGCGCATCTTGTCGTCGAGCCGATTGATCAGCACATCGACCCCGACGTGAATGCCGGTACGCACACCGTAGGCGGCGCCAAACTTGGCCATCCAGACGAACATGATGATGGTCAACTCCTGCGCCCAACCGAGATTGATCGTCAGCAACCAGTCCTGTAGTCCCGGAATGCTCGCGCTGGCAACGTAACGATGGACCACTGCGACAAAGACAATCAGTGTCGCGGCAGCCATGAGGAAGGTAATCAACCACTCCTCAAGATGATCGAGATATTTCATGAACGGACCTCCCCGGGTTGGCGGCTTGCCGGCTGGGCGTGCGGCTAAGCTAGACGGTGCCGCCGGCGCTCACGCGCCGGCGGACTGTTGCGAACAGCCTTACAGCTTGGTCGGGTCGAAACCCGTCTCTTTGTAGATGGACTGCAGCAAGTCCTTGCCGACACGGTCAGCCATCTTCAGGTGCACCGGTGCCATTGCCTTCTTGAATGCCAACTTCTCTTCCTTGGTGGGTACATAAACCGCCGTCTTGCCGCTCTTCTTGACGCCCTCGAGCGCCCCGTCATTTTCTTCCTGGGCAATCTTGTTGGCGTAGACGGTAGCCTCCTTCATGGCCTGTTCAAGCTGGCCACGAACGTCAGCCGGCAATCCCTCCCAGAACTTCTTGTTGACGATGACCGCGTAACCGAGATAACCGTGATTGGTCAGCGTCAGATGCTTCTGCACCTCATGCATCTTCTGCGTATAGAGATTGGAGATCGGATTCTCGGTGCCATCGACAACGCCGGTCTGCAAGGCCTGGTAGACCTCGGAGAAC
>CAIZKA010000116.1 GCA_903933395.1 uncultured beta proteobacterium
GAAATCGCCTCGGACTACACCTATTCCATGATCCGGGCGTTCTCGCTGTTCCTGACCTGGGTCTGGAACAAGGTCTATGACGGCGTCGAGGTGCACAACTTCGAGCGCGTGACCACCGTCGCGCCGGGCCACGGCATCATCTACGTGCCCTGCCACCGCAGCCATATCGATTACCTGCTGCTGTCCTACATCATCTTCAACCGCGGCCTGATGGTGCCGCACATCGCCGCCGGTTCCAACCTCAACCTGCCGGTTGTCGGCTCGGTGCTGCGGCGCTCCGGCGCCTTCTTCCTGCGCCGCAAGCTCAAGGGCGAGCCGCTCTATGCCGCGGTGTTTCTCGAGTACCTACACCTGATGATCGATCGCGGCTTTCCGATCGAATACTTCATCGAAGGCGGGCGCAGCCGCAGCGGGCGCATGCTGGCGCCCAAGGCCGGCATCCTGGCGATGACGGTGCAAAGCTTCGTGCGCAGCCGCGCGCGGCCGCTGGTGTTCGTGCCGGTGTACATCGGCTATGAAAAGCTGATGGAGGGCAAGAGCTATATCGCCGAACTCCACGGCCGGCCCAAGAAATCGGAATCGCTGCTCGGCCTCATCGGCGCGGTGCGCCTGCTGAAGCGCAACTTCGGCAAGGTGCATGTCAATTTCGGTCCGCCGCTGGCCCTGGCCGAGTTCCTCGACCGGCAGCATCCGGCATGGCGCGAAGAAACCTTCGACGCCCAGGCGCCGTGGCTGCGCGGTGCCGTCGACGCGACGGCATTGAAGCTGGCGCGCAGCATCAATGCCGTGGCGGTAGTGAATCCGGTAAACCTGGTCGCGCTGACGCTGCTATCGACGCCGAAGCAGGCGGCCGACCTGCGCCTGCTGGAAAAGCAGATCGGGCACGTCCAGGCGCTCTTGAACGAAGAGCCCTGGGCGCAATCGATCATCCGTTGCGAATTGCCCGCCGCCGAGGTAATTGACTACGCGCGCAAGCTCGACATGGTCCGGCTGCACGAACATCCGCTGGGCGACATCATCCTGGCCGATGAACAGCAGGCCGCGCTGCTCGCCTATTTCCGCAACAATGTGCTGCACCTGCTGGCGCTGCCGGCGCTCCTTGCGTGCCTGGTCAGCCACAACCAGCGCCTGACGCGAAGCCGCGCCAAAGAGGCGATCACCGGCATTTACGGCTTGCTCAAGACCGACCTGTTCCTGCCGTGGGAGGCTGGGGATCTCGACGCAGCGATCGACCGCAGCGAAGCGGCACTGGCACGGCGCGGCCTGATCCTCGTCGACGCCGAAACCGGCGTGCTGCGCGCGCCGCCGCCCAGCAGCGAGGCCGGTCCCGAACTGCGGCAATTGGGCGAAATCATCCGCCCGACGCTGGAGCGGCAGTTTCTCACCCTGGCGCTGTTGCAGCACCACGGCAGTGGCACCTTGACCCGCGCCGCGCTGGAAGAAGCGACCCACCTGCTGGCGCAGCGGCTGGCGATGCTCTACGAATTCAATGCCGCCGAATTCTCCGAAAAGCTGCTGTTCGCCAACGTGATCCGCAACCTGATCGATGCGGAAATCCTGCAGGTCGGCGATGGCGGCTTGTTGCAATTCGATGAGCGCATCACGCTGGCGGCGGCGCAGACCGAACTGCTGCTCGCCGCCGACGTGCGCCACAGCATCCAACTCATCGCCCGCGCCGCACCTGCACCCTGACCATAAGCCATGAAGAAAAGCATCCTCGACAAGCTTGAACGCCTGAGCGAACGCCTGGCCGAAATCGACGGCCTGCTCGGCGGGGAACACGCCGCGCGCGACATGGACAGCTACCGCAAGCTCACTCGCGAGCGTGCCGACATAACGCCGGTGGTGGAACTGTTCCACGCTTACCGTAGTGCCAGCGCCGACTATTCGGGCGCCGCCGAAATGCTGGCCGATCCGGAGATAAAGGAGCTTGCCCTGGCCGAGCAGGAGTCTGCCAGCGCCGAAATGGCCCGGCTCGAAGTCGATTTGCAACGCGCGCTGCTGCCGAAGGATCCCAACGACGAGCGCAACCTGTTCCTCGAAATCCGCGCCGGCACCGGCGGCGACGAATCCGCGCTGTTCGCCGCCGACCTGTTCCGCATGTACAGCCGCTACGCCGAACGCCAGCGCTGGAAGGTCGAGATCGTCTCGCGCAGCGAATCCGACCTCGGCGGCTTCCGCGAAATCATCGCCCGCATCGAGGGCAACGGCGCCTACTCCAAACTCAAGTTCGAATCCGGCGGCCATCGCGTGCAGCGCGTGCCGGTGACCGAAACCCAGGGCCGCATCCACACCTCCGCGTGCACGGTGGCGGTGATGCCGGAAGCGGACGAGCTGGTCGACATCGAGATCAATCCGGCCGACCTGCGCATCGACACCTTCCGCGCCTCGGGCGCCGGCGGCCAGCACATCAACAAGACCGACTCCGCGGTGCGCATCACCCACATTCCGACCGGGATCGTCGTCGAGTGCCAGGACGACCGCTCGCAGCACCGCAACAAGGCGCAGGCACTTTCGGTGCTGGCGGCGCGCATCAACGATGCCAAGCAGCGTCAGCAGCAGCAGCAGATCGCCTCGCAGCGCAAGTCGCTGATCGGTTCCGGCGACCGCTCCGAGCGAATCCGCACCTACAACTTTCCGCAGGGGCGGATTACCGATCACCGCATCAACCTGACCCTGTACAAGATCGATGCGATCATGGATGGCGATCTCGATGAACTGGTGTCCGGCCTGACGGCCGAGCATCAGGCCGAACTGCTGGCGGCGCTGGGCGAATGAACACGGTTGCAACGGCGCTGGCGGCGGCGCGGGAAAAGCTGCCGGCAAGCGAAGCGCGCCTGCTGCTGGGACATGTCATGGACCGGCCGCCTGCGTGGCTGATCGCGCACGACGACGAAGTTCTCGATGAAGATGCCCTGCTGCGCTTCGCCTCGCTGGTGGCGCGGCGCAAAGGCGGCGAGCCGGTGGCCTATCTGGTCGGGCAGCGCGAGTTCTACGGACGCGATTTCCTGGTCTCAAGCGCTGTGTTGATCCCGCGCCCGGAGACAGAACTGCTTGTCGATATCGTGCTCGGCAAAGGAGTCGGCGCTGGCGGCACGGCAAAGCTCCTCGACCTGGGAACCGGCAGCGGCTGCATCGCCATCACGCTGGCGTTGGAAATTCCGTCGGCGCAGGTCAGCGCGGTGGACGCCTCCGACGCCGCTCTGGGTGTGGCGCGCAGGAACGCAGAGCGGCTGGAGGCGAGCCTGCGCCTGCTGCAAAGCGACTGGTTTTCCGCGCTGGCCGGCGAGCGCTTCGACCTGATCGTGGCCAATCCACCCTACATCGCCGATGCCGATCCACACCTTGCTGCCGGCGATCTGCGCCATGAGCCGCGCCAGGCGCTGGCTAGCGGTGCCGACGGGCTGGACGCGGTGCGCCGCATCGTCGCGGCGGCACCGCAACATTTGACGGCGGGCGGGCAACTCTGGCTGGAGCACGGTTACGACCAGGCGGATGCCGTGCGCGTCCTGCTGGCGGCGGCAGGCCTGCGCGACATCGAACAATACCGCGACGTCGCAGGTATAGTTCGGGTCAGCGGCGGCCGGTTGCCGTGAAAGCGAAGCCGCAGCGCGGCCGGCCCGTTTATTGCAGCAACAGGCATTCGACAAGGAAGCTACGGTGAAGTGGAATAGCAGTCTGGCGATCGGCATCGAAGCGATCGACAATCAGCACAAGCAGATCTTCGAGCATTTGCTCGCTCTCGAGAACTCGGTGGCGAAGCGCGACCCATGGCATATCGTGCGCTTCCTCCTGTCGCAACTGGCGGACTACATGAAGTTCCACCTGGCCGTCGAGGAAGCCATGCTGGAGATCGTTCGCTATCCGCAGCACGCTGACCATTGCCAGGCGCACGCAAAAATCATGGACCAGATCGCCGAACTCGAAAAGCAGTTGCAGAAAACGGGATCCGAATCGGAGCTGGTGAATTTCTTCGAGGACTGGTTCATCCGCCACGTCCTCAGTGACGACAGGCAGTATGCCAATTATGTAAAAAAGGAGTTTCCGGCGCTCTCTGGCCAGGTCGGGCAGCAAACGGGAGGGTGAAACTGAAGCGGCTCCCGCAGGAGCCGCTCTTGGTCGGCGCCCGGTATGGGCCGCCGCGTGTTGCAGGGGCGCTGCTTAGCGCAGTCCGGCGATGTAGTCGGATACGGCCTTGATTTCGGGGTCGGTCATCTTGATTGCGACCATCCGCATCATCTTGTTCGAGTCGTTGGCGCGACTGCCTTCGCGGAAACTCTTCAGCTGGGCCTCAATGTATTCAGCATACTGGCCGCCGATACGCGGGAACTGCGCCGGGATGCCGGCTCCGGCCGGGCCGTGACATCCGGCGCAGGCCGGCAGGCCTTTGGCCTGATCACCGCCGCGATACAGCTTCTGACCGAGTTCTATGGTCTCGCGATTCTTTGCGACTTCTCCTTTTTGCGTTTGCGCCGCGAAATACGCGGCGAGATCCCGCATCTGGCCTTCGTCGAAGGCCGCAATCATGCCGTTCATGATCGGGTTGCTGCGCTCGGGCTGCTTGCCGTCGGCAGCCTTGAAATTCGTCATCTGCTTGAACAGATAGTCGGCATGCTGTCCCGCCAGCTTGGGGTTGACCGGGACCAGGCTGTTGCCGTCCGGGTTATGGCAGGCGCCGCAGACGGCGGTCGCAACGGCCTGGCCACGTGCAGCATCACCTTTGGGGGCGGCCTTGGCGGCATCGGTTGCCTGGGCGCCGAATGCTGTCATGGCGCACAGGAGGGAAACTAGGCAACTGAGTAGGCAACTGCGCAGGGAAGGCTTCATGGACAAAAACTCCTCGGAAACTGCCGGATTCGGAAATTGTAAACCTGATATTCTATCCCAGCTCATCCGATTTCTCCACGTCCGCCTGCCAGGGCGCGTGTCATTGATGTACCTCCCATGTCCCTGTTCCGTCACGCCACGTTTGAAATTTCGGTAGCCCAGCCCAGTGGCCTGCCCGCGCCCTACGGTGCGGAGATCGCCTTCGCCGGCCGCTCGAACTCAGGAAAGTCAAGCGCGATCAATACCTTGGTAGGGCATACCCGGCTTGCCTTTGTTTCCAAGACGCCAGGCCGGACCCAGTTGATCAATCTGTTCCGCATGAAAAACGGTGCCGCCCTGGTCGATTTGCCCGGTTATGGCTATGCCCAGGTGCCCATGGCGGTTCGTCTGCAATGGCAAGGTCTGCTCGAGCACTACCTGACTTGCCGCTCCAACCTGGTCGGGCTGGTCCTGATCATGGATTCGCGCCGACCGCTGACCGAACTCGACTGGAAAATGATCGGCTGGTTCGGTTCGACGGGGCGCCCGATCCATTGCCTGCTGACCAAGTCGGACAAACTCACAAAGCAGGAACAGACCAAGACCTTGCGCGAAACCCGCGAGGCCCTGGCCAAGTTCGGCGAGCAGATCACGGTGCAGATGTTTTCCAGCCTGAAGAAGACCGGCATGGAGGAGACGGAGAAAGTAGTTGGCAACTGGTTGGGTGGCGATGGGTCCGTCGTATCCAATAGCTGACGCTTCAGCCCGATTGGTCACCCCCTTTCTTGCAAAGGGGGCCGGGGGGATAGCCCACCAATTCGCCCGCAGGGCTTTTATTTTGGCTACGCCAAAATAAAAGCCCCCGACCAAAGGGGAGAAGGCCGAGGGCAAAACACCTTGAAGAATTCAAGGCACCCGCTCAGGGAGGTGAAGCGGGAGACGATGCGAACAAGTCCGCCACCATCTGCTTACTATGATAAGTTGCAAGTGCTAAAGTTCAAGCAATTTTGAAAATAATTTCAAGGCTAAGACAATGATTACAAAGGGTGTATTTCCAGGAACCCGGATGCGCCGCATGCGCCGCGACGATTTCTCCCGACGTCTTATGCGTGAGCACACACTGACGGCTGGTGACCTGATTTATCCGGTCTTCGTCCTCGAGGGTGCGGGGCGTACCGAGACCGTCGCCTCGATGCCCGGCGTCGAGCGTATGTCGCTTGACCGCCTCTTGCCGGTTGCGGAAAAGGCCTTGAAGTTGGGCGTGCCGGCGCTGGCCTTGTTTCCCGTGGTGGATGCCAGCCGGAAAACTCCCGGGGCGGAAGAGGCATGGAATCCGGCGGGCCTGGTGCCCACGGTGGTGGCACGCCTCAAGGCGGAGTTTCCGGAACTCGGCGTGATTACGGACGTTGCGCTGGACCCCTATACCAGCCACGGCCAGGACGGCCTGATCGATCCGGCCGATCCGCGCGGCTACGTGATGAACGACGAGACGCTCGAAGCCCTGGCCAAACAGGCACTGTGCCATGCGCGCGCCGGTGCCGATGTGGTCGCTCCGTCGGACATGATGGACGGCCGCATCGGCCGCATCCGTGCCACGCTGGATGCCGAGAAGCTGATCCACACCCGCATTCTGGCCTATTCGGCGAAGTACGCCTCGGCGTTCTATGGCCCCTTCCGCGATGCCGTCGGTTCGGCGGGCAACCTGGGCAAGGGCAACAAGTACACTTACCAGATGGATCCGGGCAACAGCGATGAAGCGATCCGCGAAGTGGCGCTGGACATCGCCGAAGGTGCCGACATGGTGATGGTCAAGCCCGGCATGCCCTATCTCGACATCGTGCGCCGGGTGAAGGACGAGTTCGGTGTGCCGACCTATGCCTATCAGGTCAGCGGCGAATACGCGATGCTCAAGGCCGCCGCGCAGAATGGCTGGCTGGCGCACGACGCGGTGATGATGGAGGCGCTGCTGTCCTTCAAACGCGCCGGCTGCGACGGAATCCTGAGCTACTTCGCGCTTGAGGCGGCAACCCTGCTCAAGGCCTGAGAGTCGGCGCCCGCGCTACGGCGCCGGTTGCGATCAGCGCGCCAGGATCGGCCACTGCGCCGGCCAGTTTGCCAGCGGATCGTCCTTGAAGCCGCTTTTGACGAAGCGCTGCCAGCGGCCGACGGCGTAGCAGACCAGCAGGTCGGCGTGGGCGCCGAAATCGTGTTCGGCGGCCAGCGCGCCCTGTGCCGCGGCTACCTTCAGGCACTGCTTGAGCGTGGCTTCGATGCGATCCAGCAACTGGTTGATTCGCGCCTGCAGGCGCGGGTTCTCGTGCACCAGCGCGTCGCCCACCAGCACCCGCGTCAGGCCGCGGTTCTTCTGCGCGAAGCGCAGCAGCGAGGCGACGATGGCTTCAGCCTGCTTGAGTCCGGATTCCTCGGCGGCCTCGATCTGGGTGATGACCGAAAACACGCCGGTCTCGATGAACTCGATCAGGCCTTCGTACATCTGCGCCTTGCTCGCAAAGTGGCGGTAGAGCGCCGCCTCCGAGACCTGCAACTGTTTCGCCAGCAGGGCCGTGGTCACCTTGTCTGCCGCGGGGCGTTCCAGCATCTCGGCGATGGTTTGCAGGATCAGGAGCTTCTTTTCACCGACTTTGGCGGCGCGGGCTTCGTTCATGGCGATTTTTCCACGTGGTCACTTCGATTTGATCAGCGTACCGACACCTTCGTCGGTAAGGATTTCGAGCAGCAGCGCATGCTCGACGCGGCCGTCAATGATGTGCACGCCCTTGACGCCGCTGCGCGCGGCATCCAGAGCCGAACTGATCTTGGGCAGCATGCCGCCGGAGAGCGTGCCGTCGGCGACCATGTCGTCGATTTGTTTGGGCGTGATGCCGGTGATCAGATTTCCCGACTGGTCCAGCACGCCCGGCGTGTTGGTCAGCAGCACCAGTTTTTCGGCTTTCAGCACCTCGGCGATCTTGCCGGCGACGACATCGGCATTGATGTTGTAGGTTTCGCCTTCGCTGCCGACACCGATCGGCGCGATGACGGGGATGAAGTCGCCGGTATCGAGCAGCGCGATCAGGCTGGGGTCGATGGAAATGATGTCGCCGACCTGGCCGATGTCGATCAGGTC
>CAIZKA010000117.1 GCA_903933395.1 uncultured beta proteobacterium
GCCGACGATACCTGCCTTGATCATGCCAAGCTCCATGCTGCGAAGAGTTAAGGAAATGCTGAACCGGTCAAAACCCATCATTCCGGCGAACGCCGGAATCCAGTGCTTTCTCACACCTGGACACCGGCCTTCGCCGGTGTGACGGACTTGTTCCTCGGAACCTTATGGTAACCCGTAAAGACGCAAAAGCCGCCCGAAGGCGGCTTTTGCACGACAGCGAAACAGCCGCTGCAGCTTAGCGCTTCGAGAACTGCTTGCGCCGACGCGCCTTGCGGAAGCCCACCTTCTTGCGCTCCACCTCGCGTGCATCGCGGGTGACGAAGCCGGCGCTGGACAGGGCGGGCTTCAGGGTCGCATCGTATTCGATCAGGGCGCGGGTGATGCCGTGACGCACGGCACCGGCCTGACCGGATTCGCCGCCGCCTTCGACATTCACCAGAATATCAAAGGTGCCGGTGTGCTGAGTCAGGACCAGCGGCTGGCGCACGACCATGCGGCCGGTTTCGCGCGAGAAGAACTCGTCGACCGGCTTGTCGTTGACCACGAACTTGCCGCTGCCGCTGCGCATGAATACGCGGGCAATGGCGGTCTTGCGGCGACCGGTTCCATAATATTGGGTGACTGCCATCAAAAAACTCCTTGGATTTCCAGCGCTCAGATGTCGAGTGACTTGGGCTGCTGGGCGGTGTGCGGGTGGGCAGCACCGGCGTAGCACTTCATCTTCTTCAGCATTGCGTAGCCCAGCGGGCCCTTGGGCAGCATGCCCTTGACGGCCTTTTCCAGGATGCGGCCCGGGAAGCGCTGCTGCAGCTTGATGAAGTTGGTTTCGTTGATGCCGCCCGGGTAACCCGTGTGGCTGTAGTATTTCTTGTCTTCGGCCTTGTTGCCGGTAACGCGCAGCTTGTCGACGTTGACCACGACGATGAAGTCGCCGGTATCGACGTGCGGCGTGTAGATGGCCTTGTGCTTGCCGCGCAGGCGGTGCGCAATCGCGGCAGCCAGGCGGCCGAGCACCTTGTCGGTCGCATCGACGACAACCCAGTCGTGCTGGACCTCATGCGGCTTGGCGGAAAATGTTTTCATTCTGGTGTTCCTTGCGTGCTTCGATAACCCGGACGGCGCAGCAAGGGATCGAATCCGCCCATGCGCTTCTCGGAAAGCCGAGCATTCTAACCAATCGGCGGAGAGCCTGTCAATCGGGATTTATCGTGGCTCGGAGCGCTCAGGCTTCCTGCATCATGCGCCAGTATTGATACTTCATCATGGCAGCGGCGCCCGCCACGATGGAAACCAGCGTCAGTACCGAGCCCAGGGCCAGCGTCGAGACGCCGGTAATGCCCTGGCCGATGGTGCAACCCATGGACAAAACGCCGCCAATGCCCATCAGCACGGCGCCTACCGCATGGTTGAGGAAGTCGCCCCCATTGACGAACCATTCGATACGGAAACTGCGCGAGATCAGCGAGTAAAGCAGGGACCCGACGATCACGCCGACCAGCGCCATGATGCCGAAGTTGATCAGCGAGGTGTCGGCAGGATTCATCACGTAACGGGCCAGGTCGCCCATCGGGCTCATGAAGGTGAAGGACTGGGTCTCGACGCGCAGGGGTTTGACATCGGCAAAATCGGCGAACTCTTTCCAGGCCGCGCCCATCGAGCCTCCGGTGACATACCAGCCGACAATGACGGCAAGGCCGATCACGATGCCGCCCAGGATGTGGTCGGAACTGCCTCGGAAATCGCGCGAGGAGAAGGC
>CAIZKA010000118.1 GCA_903933395.1 uncultured beta proteobacterium
CTCAGTGCGATGCCGAGCAGTGCCGCGAGTAGGGAAGAGCGGATCATGGTGCTTGCCTCTATCGGTTGGGATGGAGGAACTCTAGTGATTACCGGTCGCGAAACGAACCAAGAAATTCCGGATTCGATATTCCGGATCATGCATTGGCGCTGCCGGCCGGCGTTGCGCCGGCGCCGATTTTCAGGCGCCGGCGATTTTCGCAGTGATCTGCTGCGCCACGTCGCGACCCTGCTCATCTTTCTCCAACGCCAGGAGAAACAGGCAGTGCCCATTGCTCGATGTTTCCCATTGGTCTCCTACCTCGGATTTTTCGCGGGTTTCATCGTTCAGCAAGTGCGCGCCCTTGTACTCGACCACCGGCACGCGGCCATCGCTCAGCTCGCAGACGAAATCCGGGTAGCTTTGTCCAACTGCACGAATTGGTAGTCGTCGCCTTGATAAATGCTATCGCCAGTGATAGCATTTCTCCATGATTGACTTGATCGTCGATACCAATGTGTTCGTATCCGCTCTGATCAGCGAGGCGGGCGCGTCGCGGGAGGTAATCCGGCGTTGCTTGCAGCGGCGCTATCAGGCATGCATTTCCCTGGCCCTGTTTGCCGAGTATCGGGATGTCCTTGGACGGCACGAGTTGTTTACCAACTGTCCGCTGGATGCCACCGAGAGGGACGAGTTGTTTCGGGCCTTCATGGCGGTGTGCCGGATGACCGACATCTACTACCTGTGGCGCCCGAACCTGCCCGACGAGGCCGACAATCATGTACTGGAGCTGGCCGTGGCGGCGCGCGCCGCGGCTATCGTGACTCATAACCGCGCCGATTTTGTTCGCTCGGAACTGCGCTTTCCGGAACTCCGGGTTCTTGCGCCGGCCGAATTGTTGAAGGAGACCTGAAAATGTCCGTCGTTACCCTGCGCCTTCCCGATGCCAAGCATGCCCGCCTCAAGCAACTGGCCGCCAGCCGTCACACCAGCGTGAATCGCCTGCTCGACGAACTGGCGACCATCGCACTGGTGCAGCACGACCTGACGCTGCAGTTTCGCGCCGCCGCCGATTCCGGCGACCCGGAGCGCGGACTGGCGCTGCTGGACAAGCTCGACCGGCACTTCAGCGCATCTTGATGCCATGGCAACACTGTTGGCGCCGTATCGCCGGCGCCGACTTTTAAAATAGTTTCCTGCCTGACAATTACCTTCATCCAAAGCCATCATGTCCGACGCCTGGAACGCGCTGCGCGCGCAGATCGAGTATTTCTCGCAACCCTTTCCCGAGGCGGCGATTGCGTTTGCCGATGCCCACCGCGAGGAGGTGACGCCATACCTGGTGGAAGCCATCGTCCGCGTGGCGGATCACCCAGAAGAAGGCGCCAATCCGGATTACGTGCTGCATCTGTACGCCATGCACTTGCTTGCCAGCTGGCGCGAAACCTCGGCGTATGCGCCATTGGTCCGAGTGGGCCATCACCCCGCGGACGTGGTCGAACAACTGCTGGGCGACACGGTGACGGAATCCTATGGCCGCTGCCTTGCCTCGATCTGCGATGGCGACCTGGCGCCGCTGAAGGGCTTGGTGGAAGATCCAGCGGCTGCGCACTGGGCGCGCCATGCAGCGCTCGATGCGATCATGGTACGAGTGCTGGAAGGCGACGCATCGCGCGACGAATTGATTGCGTACCTGATTCCGCTGGGCGAAGCGGAAGCGGCGAGATTGCGTCAGCCTGACGCCGAGGCGAAACCTTTCGAACTGATCGATTCGGTGATCGCGATCGCCACCGATATTGGCGCGGTTGAGTTGCTGGGGCCGATTCGCGGTTGGTTTGCCGAGGAGTTGCCCGATTCGACGATGGCCGATCTGCCCTGGACCGAACAGCATATTTGCCGCACCTACGAGACTTGCCGCGACGAACTGCTTGGGCGCGGCAAGGGATATGTGAAAAGCGTCAAGAGGGAAATCGGCTGGTGGGCGGGGTTTGCCGAAGATCAGCCGGTCAAGACCAAACCTGCTCCAGTGGTCGCTCGAACCCGGCAAGGCTTCAAGATAGGCCGCAACGATCCATGCCCGTGCGGTAGTGGCAAGAAATACAAGAAGTGCCACGGTGCCTGAGTTGCCATGCTGATCCATCCCCAGTTCGACCCTATCGCCATTTCCGTCGGTCCGCTCGCCGTGCGCTGGTACGGCCTGATGTACCTGGCCGGTTTCCTCGCCTTCCTCTGGTTGGGCAAGCGCCGCGCCGCGGCGCAGCCCTGGCACGGGATGAACGCGCAGGACGTCGATGACCTGTTGTTCTACGGCGTACTCGGCGTGGTGCTCGGCGGCAGGCTCGGACAGGTGCTGTTCTACGAGCCGGGCTATTACCTGGCGCATCCGCTCGAAATCTTCATGGTATGGAAGGGCGGCATGGCCTTTCACGGCGGCATGCTCGGCGTCTTCGTGGCGATGGCGCTGTGGGGCCGCAAGGCCGGCAGGACGTTTTTCCAGGTCACCGACTTCATCGCGCCGCTGGTGCCGCTGGGCCTCATGGCGGGGCGCATCGGCAATTTCATCAACGGCGAATTGTGGGGTCGCGTCGCCGATGCAAGCCTACCCTGGGCCATGGTGTTCCCGCAGGTCGATCCGCTGCCGCGGCATCCGTCGCCGCTGTATCAGGCGGCCGGCGAGGGGCTGCTGCTGTTCGTCATTCTGTGGTTGTACTCGGCGCGGCAACGCGCGCTGGGCCAAATATCCGGGATGTTCATGATCGGCTACGGCAGCTTGCGCTTCGCCGCCGAATATTTCCGCGAGCCGGATCACGGCATCTTCGGCGTGTCCTACGTGGTCAGCATGGGGCAGTGGCTTAGCCTGCCGATGGTGTTGTTCGGGCTCTGGCTGTTGCTGCGAAAGCCGGCTTAGCGGAATACCACGGTCTTGTTGCCGTGGACCAGCACGCGGTCCTCGAGGTGGTAGCGCAGGCCGCGCGCCAGCACGTTCTTTTCGATGTCCTTGCCGTAGCGCACCATGTCCTCGACCGAATCAGAGTGGTCGATGCGGATCACGTCCTGCTCGATGATCGGACCCTGGTCGAGGTCCGCGGTGACGTAGTGGCAGGTGGCGCCGATCAGCTTGACGCCGCGCGTGTAGGCCTGGTGGTAAGGCTTGGCGCCGACGAAGGACGGCAGGAAGCTGTGGTGGATGTTGAGGATGCGTCCGGGATAGGCGGCGCAGAGCTCCGGCGAGAGGATCTGCATGTAGCGCGCCAGGACCATGGTGTCGCCGTGCACTTCCTCGAACAGGCGCTGCACCTCGGCATAGGCCGCGGCCTTGTCGTCGGCAGGCACCGGCACGTGATGAAACGGGATGCCGTGCCATTCGACGAAGCCCTTGAAGGTGTCGTGATTCGAGATCACGCAGGCGATTTCGATGTCGAGTTCCTTCGACTGCCAGCGCGCCAGCAGGTCGTAGAGGCAGTGTTCCTGTTTCGAGACCAGCACCACGACGCGCTTCTTGACCGCCGAATCGTTGATGCGCCAGTCCAATTGCAGATCGTTCGCCAGCGGCTGGAAGCGGCTGCGGAATTCGGCGAGATGGAAGGGCAGCGAATCGGCCTTGACCTCGATGCGCATGAAGTAGCGGCCGTCAAGGTCGTCGGCGTGGAAGCTCGATTCGAGGATCCAGCCCTTGTGCTCGGCGATGAAGCCGGTGACGCGCGCAATGATGCCGACCTGGTCGGGACAGGAGGCGGAAAGGGTATAGAAGCGTTCGCGGTGCATTATGAAAACCCGTTTGCCACAGAGGACACAGAGTTCACAGAGAAAGGCAGGTCAGGGGGATTTTTCCTCTGTGTCCTCTGTGATCTCTGTGGCTAAATTGTTTTGCTCGCCTTGTCGATTTCGGCGCGCAATTCGGTGTAGTTCATGGTCACCGGAAACTGCGGAAATTCGTCGATCACCTTCTGCGGCGGATGGAACAGGATGCCGGCGTGGGCTTCGGTCAGCATGGCGGTATCGTTGTAGGAATCGCCGGCGGCGATGACCTTGAAGTTGAGTTCCTTGAAGCGCTGCACCGATTCCTTCTTCTGGTTCGGCATGCGCAGGTGGTAGTTCACCACGAAGCCGGCGGCATCCGCTTCCAGCTTGTGGCAGAACAGCACCGGCATGTTCAGTTGCGCCATCAGCGGCATGGCGAACTCGTAGAAGGTGTCGGACAAAATGATGACCTGGTAGTCGCGGCGCAGGGCGTCGAGGAAGTCCCTGGCGCCGGCCATCGGACCCATGTCGGAAATCACCTTCTGGATATCGGGCAGGCCGAGCTTGTGGGTCTTGAGCAGGGCCAGCCGGTACTTCATCAGCTTGTCGTAGTCAGGCTCGTCGCGCGTGGTGCGGGAAAGTTCGGGGATGCCGGTGCGTTTGGAGAACTCGATCCAGATTTCCGGAACGAGCACGCCTTCGAGGTCGAGACAGACGAGTTGCACTGAAATTCTCCAATAGTCGGCGCTGGCGCTACGGCGCGCTATGTGCCGATACACTGCCGGGCGGCACGAAAGCGCGGAATTTTACCTGTTTGGGCCGGTTCCCGCACTCGGGGCGGGGGCTTGTGCTGCCTTGCGGAGGTCGCCCCGGCCCGGGATATGTCTGCCGTACTCTGCGACAGACCGCATCCCCTGGTGGGATAATCGGGGTTTCGTGGCGTATCGGTCGGCGTTCGAGCTCCTTGTCGCCTCCTTGTTGTTTGCGGCCGATCGGTTTCTAATACGCCCTGCCGGAATTTTTCGTCGTGTTTCAAGGTCATATCGCCGTGCAGTTGTTCGCTCTGGGCATCAATCACCATACAGCCCCGCTCTCGGTTCGCGAGCAGGTGGCCTTCGACCCGTCGTGCATGGGCCAGGCTTTGCACGACCTGTTGCGGGCGAAATCGGTGCGTGAAGCGGCAATATTGTCTACCTGCAACCGCACCGAACTGTATTGCGCGGCCGATCACCCGCAGGGCGCGGCGGACTGGCTGGCCGAGTACCACTCGCTGTCGCCGCAGAAGATTCATCCCTACCTGTATCAGCATCCGCAGCAGGATGCCGTGCGTCACATGTTCCGCGTCGCGTCCGGACTGGATTCGATGGTGCTGGGCGAGCCGCAGATCCTCGGCCAGATGAAGCAGGCGGCGCGTGTCGCGGAAGAAGCCGGAACCATGGGCACCTTGCTGGGCAAGCTGTTCCAGCGCACATTTGCGGTGGCCAAGGAAGTGCGCTCGACCACGGCGATCGGCGCCAACACGGTTTCCATGGCCGCGGCTGCCGTGCATCTGTCGGCGCGCATCTTCGACAGCCTGGCGGAGCAGAAGGTACTGTTCATCGGCGCCGGGGAAATGGTCGAGCTGTGCGCCGCACACTTCGCCGCGCATAAACCCAAACGGTTGACCATCGCCAACCGCACGATGGAGCGCGGTGCCGGTCTGGCGGCGCGTTTCGGCGGCGACGCCATGCGGCTGGAACAGCTCGGCGAACGCCTGGCGGACTACGACATCGTGGTGTCCTGCACCGCGAGCTCACTTCCCATCATCGGTCTGGGGCTGGTCGAGCGCGCCCTGAAGGCCCGCCGTCACCGGCCGATGGTGATGGTCGACCTGGCTGTGCCGCGCGACATCGAGGAGGAAGTCGCCCGGCTGGACGACGTGTTTCTCTACACCCTCGACGATCTCGGCCAGATCGTCGAATCCGGCCTCGAATCGCGCCAGGCGGCGGTGGTCGAGGCCGAGGCCATCATCACCGACCGCGTTTCGGGTTTCCTGCACTGGCTGGAATCGCGCGAAACGGTCCCGACCATACGTGCCTTGCGCGATGCCGGCGAACGGGCGCGCCGCCATGAGGTCGAACATGCGCTGAAGCTGCTGGCGCGCGGGGATGATCCGACGAAGGTGCTGGATGCCTTGTCGCACGGCCTGACCAACAAGTTGCTGCATGCCCCGACCCACGCCCTGAACCAGGCGGAAGGCAACGAACGCGCCGAAGTCTCCGCCCTCATCTCCCGCATCTATCGCCTCAATTCCGGGGAGTAGCTGCGTGGCCCCGCATCGACCGCCCGGCGCCTGCGCGGCGCATCCGATAGTCCGCCCGTGAGCGCAGGATCCATCTTCGATTTCACCGGCTGGACGCTGGACGTGCTGCGCCGGATCCTGTACCTGGGCACGCGCACCCGGGTGTTTCCGGAGTCCTCCGCAGAACTCGGGCTGCGCCCGGATCTGCCGGTGTGCTACGTGCTCCACGAGCACCACCTTTCCAACCTGCTGGTGCTCGACGAGGAATGCCGCCAACTGGGCCTGCCGCCGGCGATGAAGCCCCTGCGCGATGCCGCTTTCACATCGCCGCGGTCCTTCTTTTTCCTTTCGCGCAATGAACGCGGGCGCCTGGTGCCGAATCCGCGCAACGACCATGCGCCGCTGCTCAAGTCGCTGGTGAGGGCCGCGGTGGCCGACCCGGGCTTCGATGTGCAACTGGTGCCGGTGACCATCCTCTGGGGGCGCGAACCGGGCAAGCAGGATTCGATACTGAAAGCCCTGTTTGCCGAGACCTGGCAGTCGGTGAGCACGCTGCGGCACATGCTGGCGATGCTGATCCACGGCCGCCACACCGTGGTGCGTTTCAATGCGCCGATTTCCCTGCGTGCCGTGCTCAGCGGCGACAGCGACGAGCGCCGCGCGGTACGCAAGCTCGGGCGCATTTTGCGGGTGCACTTCCGGCGCCAGCGCGAAATGGCAATCGGTCCGGACCTGTCGCATCGCCGTACCCAGTTGCGCGCCCTGCTCAACACGCCTTCGGTACGCGCGGCGATCGCCCTCGACGCCGAAACGCGCGCGATCCCGCTGGCCGCCGCGCAAAAATCGGCCCGGGAATTTGCCCTCGAAATCGCCTCGGACTACACCTATTCCATGATCCGGGCGTTCTCGCTGTTCCTGACCTGGGTCTGGAACAAGGTCTATGACGGCGTCGAGGTGCACAACTTCGAGCGCGTGACCACCGTCGCGCCGGGCCACGGCATCATC
>CAIZKA010000119.1 GCA_903933395.1 uncultured beta proteobacterium
CTCGACCGCTGCGAAGAGGGGCCGGTCATGGTGATCTACCCCGAGGCGGTCTGGTACACCTACGTGGACCAGGAGGACATCGACGAAATCATCGACCAGCACCTGGTGCATGGCAAGGTGGTGGACCGCTTGAAGATCTGACGCTCATGACTTCGATGAACCACCTCACCCCATGAACTATCCCGGCTTCGCAGGGCCTCAAGCTGGCAAATGGGCCCGCCCCTCCCATCCTCCCCTCGCGGGGAGGCTACCAGTTGGCTCGCTGCGCTCGAACCAGACACTGGGCGCTTGGCAGTGTAGCTCACGTTAAAAATGTCGCGCCACGAACGAATCCTGGTCGACGGGCCGGACGGCAAGATCGAGGTCTTCGTCGAAGGCCACGAGCAGCCGCAGGGTATCGCGCTGATCGCCCACCCGCATCCGCTGTTCGGCGGTACCGCCGACAACAAGGTGGTGACCACGCTGGCGCGCGCCTTCCGCGAGCGCGGCTGCATCACCCTGCGGCCGCATTTTCGCGGCGTCGGCGAGTCGGAAGGCGAACACGACCACGGTGATGCCGAGACCGAGGACCTGCTGGCGCTGCATGACTGGGCGCGCGCCAGATATGCCGGCGTACTGACCGCTGCCGGCGCGCCGCTGCCGCTTTATCTGGCCGGTTTTTCCTTCGGCGCCTATGTCACCACGCGCCTGGCCAAGCGCCTCGCCGCGGCCGGCGATCCGGCAAAGTGGCTGGTGCTGGTCGGCACCGCCGCCGGCTTCGTCGAGGGCATGCGCCGCTACGAGACCGAGTCGGTGCCGGCCGACACGCTGGTGATCCACGGCGCCGAAGACGAAACCGTGCGTCTGGCAAACGTGCTGGCCTGGGCCCAGACCATGGACCTGCCGGTCGTCGTGGTATCCGGCGCCGACCACTTCTTCCACCGCCGCCTGCACCTGCTGCGCGACATCATCCAGCGAGCCTGGGCCGGCGCACATCCGTGAGCCCACTGGTTGTTGCGGCGCTGCGCAAATCCTACGACGGCCGCGAAGTCGTCGCCGGGCTCAACTTCGAACTGCAGCGCGGCGAATGCTACGGCCTGCTCGGCCCCAACGGCGCCGGCAAGACCACCACCCTGCGCTGCTGCCTGGGCCTCACCGTGCCCGACTCCGGCGAGATCACGCTGGCCGGCGAACCGGTGCCGGCGCGGGCCCGCGAAGCGCGCATGAAGATCGGCGTGGTGCCGCAGTTCGACAACCTCGACCCCGACTTCACCGCCGCCGAGAACCTCGTTGTCTATGGCCGCTACTTCGGCATGAAGGATGCGGAAATCCGCCCGAAGATTGCCGGACTGCTCGACTTCGCCGGCCTCGCCGGCAAGGAGGACGCCAACATCCGCACCCTGTCCGGCGGCATGAAGCGGCGCCTGACGCTGGCCCGCGCCCTGGTCAACGACCCCGAACTGCTGCTGCTCGATGAACCCACGACCGGCCTCGACCCGCAGGCGCGCCACCTGATCTGGGAACGCCTGAAACGCCTGCAGGCCCAGGGCAAGACCATCCTGCTGACGACGCACTTCATGGACGAAGCCGAGCGCCTGTGCCAGCGCCTGGCCATCATCGACGACGGCAAGATGGTGGCGGAGGGCGCGCCGCGCGAACTGATCCGCAACCACATCGAAGCGCAGGTGGTGGAGGTCTATGGCGAGGACGCGCCGGCCTGGGCAGCGGCCGAAGCGCAAGCGTATTCGCGCCGCGTCGAGGTCAGCGGCGAAACTGCGTTCTGCTATGTCGGGGACGCCGCGCCGCTGCTCGCCCACCTCGCCGCCTGGCCGGCATTGCGTACCCTGCACCGGCCGGCGAACCTGGAAGACGTGTTCCTCAAGCTGACCGGCAGGGAACTGCGTGATTAGGCGGCCGACGCGATGAAGCCACCCGCGCATCCCCTGCCCTCCCTGCGCGCCCTCGCCGTCTGGCGGCGCAATTTCCTGGTCTGGAAGAAGCTGGCGATTCCTTCGCTGCTGGGCAACCTGGCCGATCCGATGATCTACCTGTTCGGCCTCGGCTACGGCCTCGGCGGGCTGCTGCCGCAGGTAGGCGGCGTTTCCTACATCGCCTTTCTCGCCGCCGGCACGGTCTGCGCCTCGACCATGAACGCGGCCTCCTTCGAGGCGTTGTACTCGGCCTTCTCGCGCATGCACGTGCAGCGCACCTGGGAGGCGATCATGAACGCGCCCGTCACCCTCGAAGACATCATGGCGGGCGAACTGCTGTGGGCGGCGGCCAAGGCCACGCTGGCGGGTACCGCGATCCTCGTCGTCATCGCGGTGCTGGGCCTGATCGCATCGCCGCTGGCGATCTGGGCGCTGCCGGTGATCTTCCTCACCGGGCTGGCCTTCGCCGCGATGGGGCTGATCGTCACCGCGCTGGCGCCGTCCTACGATTTCTTCATGTACTACTTCACGCTCTTTATCTCGCCCATGGTGCTGCTCTCCGGCGTGTTCTTTCCGGCCGACCAGTTGCCGCCGCTGGTGCAGGCCGTGGCGGCCTGGCTGCCGCTGACCCACGCCGTGGCGCTGGTGCGGCCGCTGCTGTTCGGCGAGATTCCGGGCGGCATCGCCGGCCATCTCGCGGCGCTGGCCGCCGTCGCCGCGGTCGCGTTCTGGATCGCCATGACGCTGATCCGGCGCCGGCTGCTGAAATAGGCTCTAAAATCGTCGCATGGACCTGATCATCAACGGCGAACCGCAGCAACTGCCGGCGCCCCTTTCCGTCGCGTCCCTGCTCGAAGCGCGCGGCCTCGCCGGCAAGCGCGTCGCGGTGGAAAGGAACGGCGAGATCGTGCCGAAGAGCCGGCACGCCGAAACGGCACTCGCCAGCGGCGACCATATCGAAATTGTCGTCGCCGTCGGCGGCGGCTGAACGCACCCAGGATTTACTCATCATGAACCCCGATTCCCTCGTCGTCGCCGGCAAATCCTATCAATCGCGCCTGCTGGTCGGCACCGGCAAGTACAAGGACTTCGCGCAGACGCGCGCCGCCATCGACGCCTCGGGCGCCGAGATCATCACGGTCGCCATCCGCCGCACCAACATCGGCCAGGAACCGGGCCAACCCTCTATCCTGGAAGTGCTGCCGCCGGCGCAATTCACCATCCTGCCCAACACCGCCGGCTGCTACACGGCCGAGGAAGCGGTGCGCACGCTGCGCCTCGGTCGCGAACTGCTCGACGGCCATGCCCTGTGCAAACTCGAGGTGCTGGGCGATCCGCACACGCTGTTTCCCAACATGCCGGAGACGCTGAAGGCCGCCGCGACCCTGGTCCAGGACGGCTTCCAGGTCATGGTGTATTGCGCCGACGATCCGATCCAGGCGCGCATGCTGGAAGACCTCGGCTGCGTCGCCATCATGCCGCTGGCATCGCTGATCGGCTCCGGCATGGGCATCCTCAATCCGTGGAACCTGAAGCTGATCATCGAACAGGCGAAAGTGCCGGTGCTGGTCGACGCCGGGGTCGGCACGGCATCCGATGCGGCGATCGCCATGGAACTCGGCTGCGACGGCGTGCTGATGAATACCGCGATCGCCGGCGCGCAGGACCCGGTGCTGATGGCCGGCGCCATGAAGAAGGCGGTCGAGGCCGGGCGCGAAGCCTTCCGCGCCGGGCGCATGCCGAAGAAATATTACACGGCGACGCCCAGTTCACCCGGCAGCGGGCTCATCGGCCAAAGCGGCAGCCAGGGCAGCAAGTGAGGCGTTTTCTTTCCGGCCTCCTGCTTGCGGCACTGGTTGGTTCCGCGCAGGCCGCCGATGCGCCGCCACCCGCGACGCCGGCAGCCGCCCCCGCGGACGCACCTGCGGCGGAACACGGGCTTGAACTCATGCCCGGTCGCAAGAGATATGCCGTCGACCAGCCCGATATCCTGTTGCGCCAGCGCCTGTTCGGCCGCATTCACGGACTGTCCCTGCTGACCGCGGCCTGCGTCGGAATGCCCGCCTACTCCGCCGCGGTCCGGGATGCCTACGCCGCCTGGTACGAAAAGCAGGCCAAGACCATCGAAACCATCGTGCGCGACATGAACGCCTATTATTTCGGGCCGCGTGCCGGCGAGGCCCGCTGGTCCGATCTGACACGCGCCCTGAATCTGCCCGAAAGCATCGAGCCCGCATTGAGTGAAGTGACCCTGCATGCGGCGTGCGCCTCCCTGCCCGAGGCAATTCCGCGGCCGCGCTACGAACTGGACAAGTTCCTGAACGGCACCCTCACCCTCGAGGCCGTGACCGACAGCGCCGTACCGCCGGCGCCGACTCTTCCGAAGTCTCGCGAATGAGCGGTGCCGACGACAAAGCGGCAGCTGAAGAGCGCCGCGTCGGCCACATCCGCAGCTTCGTCCTGCGCCAGGGCCGCGTCTCCGACGCGCAGCGGCGCTTCCATGAGCAAGGCATGCCGCACTGGGGCATTCCCTATCAGGCGGTTCCGCTCGACCTCGATGCCGTGTTCGGCCGCCGCGCTCATCGCATCCTCGAAATCGGCTGCGGCATGGGCGAAACCACGGCGACCATTGCCGCCAAACATCCGCAAAACGACTACATCGGCATCGAAGTGCACACCCCCGGCGTCGGCAGCCTGCTCAAGGAAATCGCCACGCGCGAACTTTCCAACCTGCGCGTGATCCAGCACGATGCGGTGGAAGTGGTGCGCGACATGATCGCGCCGGCATCACTTTCCGGCATCCATGTTTTTTTTCCCGACCCCTGGCCGAAAAAGCGCCAGCAAAAGCGCCGCCTGATCCAGCCCGATTTCGTCGGCCTGCTGGCGACGCGGCTGGCGCCGAGCGGCTACCTGCATTGCGCGACGGACTGGGAAGACTATGCACTGCAGATACTGCAGGTGCTTTCCGCCGAATCGCTGCTGCAGAACATGGCCAACGGCTTTACGCCGCGACCGCCCTACCGGCCGCAAACAAAATTCGAGACGCGCGGCTTGCGGCTGGGCCACGGAGTGTGGGATGTCCTCTTCCGCCGCGGGACCTGAGACACCGCAAGTAAATCCAAGCATGGTTAAATTTTTGACCCATCCATTCTGGCTGGTCGGCTTCCGTCCCTTTTTCAGCCTGGCCTGCCTGTCGGGACTCAGCCTGCCGCTGCTCTGGGTGCTGATCCTTCTTGGCGCGCTGCCTGCGCCGGAAACATCGTTCAGCACCCTGCAATGGCATGCCCACGAGATGTTCTTCGGCTTCGGCTGGGCCGTGCTCGGCGGCTTCCTGCTGACCTCGACCAAGAACTGGGTGCAGATTCGCGGCTATCACGGCGCGTCGCTGATCTTCCTGGTCGCGGCCTGGCTCTTCGA
>CAIZKA010000120.1 GCA_903933395.1 uncultured beta proteobacterium
ATCGACTACAGGCTGCGTACGCTCGCGCAGGCCGAGGTATTTCTGTCCGCCGCCGATGCTGTGGCGCAGGCCTCCGTCGAAAAGACCTTCAGCGCGATTGCGGGTGGAGCAGGGCACACCCGGCCGGTTGAAGTGCTGGGACGTTCCTTGCCGGTGGTGCACCGCGCGCCGGGCGTGATCTGGTTCGATTTCGCGACGCTGTGCGGTGGTCCCCGTTCGCAGAACGACTACCTCTGGCTGGCCAACCGCACCCACACCCTGTTTCTTACAGGCGTGCCGAAACTGGGTGCCGACAAGGCCAGCGAAGCGCGGCGTTTCACCTGGCTGGTCGATGTGCTTTACGATCACCGGGTCAAGCTGATCATCGGCGCCGAATGCGCGGCGGAAGAACTCTACACGCAGGGTGTTCAGGCCGGCGAATTCAAGCGCACGGTCAGCCGCCTGATCGAAATGCGCTCGCTCGAATACCTTGCCAGCCCGCACCGGCATGAAGATGCACTGGCGATTGAAGGCGGAGAAAATCCGGCACCGGACAGGACTTGATTTCTCCCCGGCAGACTCGGTTAGAATGAATCGAGTTCGCCGCAGAAGGAGAACCGAATGCTGCATCAAGGAGAAAAAGCGCCGGAGTTTTCGCTGCCCGACGCCGACATGGAGTTGTTCGATTTTGCTTCGCTGCGGGGCCGCCAGAACGCCGTGCTGTTTTTCTATCCGCGCGACGGCACGCCGTATTGCACCCTGGAGGCGGCCGACTTTTCGGATCACGAAAACGAATTCGCCCGGCTCGACTGCGTCATCCTCGGCGTCTCGCGCGACGATTGTCTTTCGCACGCGGATTTCCGCGACAAGCACGGCCTGTCGGTGAGACTCCTGTCGGACGAGGAGGGCGAAGTCTGCCGCAAGTTCGGCGTGTCCCAGTTTCGCGAGCGGGACGGCCACAAGAAGCTCTGTGTAATACGCTCGACGTTCATCGTCGACAAGGAAGGCATAGTTCGTCACGCCCTCTACGATGTGCAACCGAAAGGGCATGCCGCCGAGGTCTATCAACTCGTAAAAGGCCTCAACGGCAAAGGAAGGCAACATGCTCATCGCTAGGAACACGGTCGTCACCCTCAAATACAGCGTCCGCGATACGGACGGCGCCTCGATAGATGAAGGCACGGCTCCGCTGGTCTATCTGCATGGCGGCTACGGCGGCATTTTCGATCGCATTGAAGAAGAACTGCAAGGCAAGGCGGAAGGCGACGTCCTCGAAGTAAAGCTGGAACCGGAAGATGCGTTCGGCGAATACGACGCCGACCTGGTTGCCATCGAGTCGCGCCAGTTGTTTCCCGACAACATCGAAGTAGGCATGCAATTCGAGCGTGGCGCCGAGGACGACGAGAGCGAGGATGGCCTGTTCACGATCACCGACATCGCCGACGACAAGGTGGTGGTGGATGGCAATCACCCGTTGGCGGGCATTTCCCTCCTGTTCTCCTGCACCGTCGCCGGAGTCCGTGCGGCGACTGACGAAGAGATCACGCACGGCCATGTTCATGGCGACCATGGCCATCATCACTGAGACTTCCTGAACTGCCGGAAGCTGGTGGAGGCACGTGTCACTCAGGGTTATCGGCCCGCGCAACATGACCTCCATTGATCAGGCCGCTGCAGTGAAGTGGCCAGATGTTCCCGCCTGCTACGGCTGGCTTTCCCTCGACCGGCGCGGCCGCTGGCGCTTGAAGGGCGAGACCGTCAGCCATGCCGGCCTGATCGGGTTCATCAACCTTCACTATGCTCCGGACGACGCCGGAAACTGGATTTTCAGCAACGGGCCTCAGGCGGTGTATGTCGCTCTGGACTACACGCCGCTGGTGCTGCGCCTGCAAGCCGGTGGCGGACTTGGCGCGCACACCGGTGCTGCGGCCGGTGCCGCAACCGCCGCCTACCTGGATGACGAGGGCAACGCCCTGCTGGAAACCGCGCTGGGGATCGGGCTGCTTGACGATCGCGATCTCGCGGATTTCCTCGGGGCGTGCCTCGACGGGCGTGGCATGCCTGCGACCGATGAGGCACTGCTCTCGGCGATCTCCGGGGACGCCAATCTGTTCTGGCGCGGAATCCCGCTGCAGCGCATCCGGCGCGGCGATGTCGCACACCGTTTCGGTTTTCGCCCCGAGCCGAGTCCCTGAACTTTCTTCCCTGGGTAGGGCCCGGACGGCAGTTGTTTGCGGCAACTGGAAGGATAATTGCGCATGCCCAAAGACACTGCAACGCCGCCCCTGAAGCCTCGACCGCTTTCACCGCTGAAAGGCCTGCTGCCTTTTCTGCAACCCTACCGCGCGCGCATTGCGCTGGCTTTCGCGCTGCTCTGCGTCGGTTCGGCGACCATCCTGCTGGTGCCGCTGGCGTTTCGCGACCTGATCGATTTCGGCTTCGGCGACCGGGAGCGAGCGAGCGGGGGGCTGCTCGGCAGTTTGAGCCTGAACGGGCATTTCCTGGCTCTGTTCGGCCTCGCGAGTTTCTGGGCTTTGGCCATTTCGGCGCGCTTCTACATCGTGTCGTGGATCGGCGAGCGGGTCACGGCGGACTTGCGCAACGCTGTTTATCAGCGCGTGCTGGGGCAGTCGCCACAGTTCTTTGAGACCCTGCAGACGGGGGAGGTGCTGTCGCGCCTGACCGGCGACACCACGCTGATCCAGACCGTAGTCGGCAGTTCGATATCGATGGGCCTGCGCAGCCTGTTCCAGTTCATCGGCGGCATGGTGATGCTGGCCGTCACCAGTTTTTACCTGTTCTCGCTGAATCTTGGCCTGATGGCTTTGCTGGTTTTGCCTATCATTGCCATCGGTCGTCGGGTCAAGAAGCTGTCGCGGGAATCGCAGGACAGGATCGCCGATGCCTCCGCCCTGGCCGGCGAAATTCTCAACGCCATGCCGACGGTACAGGCATTTACCCAGGAGAAGCTGGAAGCAGGGCGCTTTGCCGGACGCACGGAAAGCAGTTTCACTACCGCGATCAGGCGCACCCGGGTGCGCTCGGCGCTGACAGTGCTGATCATCACGGCGGTGATGGGCACCATCATTTTCGTGCTGTGGATAGGTGCGCGCCAGGTCCATGAAGGGATCCTGACCGGAGGCCAACTGGCGTCCTTCGTGCTTTATGCGGCGCTGGTGGCCGGCGGCGTCGGCACCATGGCTGAAGTATGGGGCGACGTGATGCGTGCCGCCGGTGCAACCGAAAGGCTATTGGAGTTGCTGCACGCCGAACCGGCGATCCGGGATGCGGTGCACCCCGAGGTCCCGGCCCACCCGGCGCAGGCGAGGATCAGTTTCGATCACGTCGCTTTCAGCTATCCTGCGCGCCCGGAAACGCTTGCCCTTGACGATATCAACCTTGAAATCGCTCCGGGCGAGAGCATTGCCCTGGTCGGGCCTTCGGGCGCCGGAAAGACCAGCTTGTTCCAGTTGCTGCTGCGCTATTACGATGTCTCGGCCGGCAGCATACGGCTTAACGGGCAGGATATCCGGCAGCTCAGCCTGCATGACCTGCGCAGCGGCATAGCCATCGTGCCGCAGGACCCGGTGATCTTTTCCGCCAACGCGCTGGAGAACATCCGTTACGGTCGCGCCGGCGCGACTGATGAAGAGGTCACGCAGGCGGCGCGGGCCGCTCTGGTCGATGAGTTCATCGATCGCTTGCCCGATGGCTATCAGACATTTCTCGGTGAACGTGGCACACGCCTGTCCGGAGGCCAACGGCAGCGCATCGCTATCGCGCGGGCGATTCTAAAGGGCGCGCCAATACTTCTGCTTGATGAAGCCACCAGCGCGCTGGACGCTGAATCCGAGATATTGGTTCAGAGGGGTCTTAATGCAGCCATGGAGGGACGAACAACCATAATCATCGCCCACCGACTGGCTACCGTGCAGATGGTCGACCGGATCGTGGTGATGGAACATGGCCACATCGTCGAAACCGGCACGCCGGAAGACCTGCGCGGCCAGGGAGGGCTGTATTCACGTTTGGCGGCCTTGCAACTCGATCTGTGAATTGCTGTCGGCGCTGTGAGTTGACATAATGCCAATTATGCGCGATACAGTATGACCGAAAAGTGCTCTGGCTTGGCTATTCGGTGGCACCAAGCTTGCGCAGATACGCCACAATATCCCCTTGTTCCAGCTTATTCGCCAAGCCCAAGGCCGTCAGGCCAACTGCATCGGCCAGGTTCTTGTCCGCACCGGCCTCGACCAGAAGTTTCACCATATCGAGATTCTTGTGCCGGATTGCCAGCATCAGAGCCGTCTGTCCGCTAGGCGCACGAGAATCCAGCTTTGCTCCTTTGGCGATAAACAAACCGGCAAGCTCTTTGCTGCCGCTGAACATCGCGTAATGCAAAGGCGTCCAGCCGGATGGATTGAGATCCGCGCCATTGGCAATCAGGATTTTGGCCGCCTCGAGTTCGGGTTTGAGCGCAGCCAGGAGTATTGCCGAGTCGCCATTCTGATTGCGCCGGTTGAGGTTGGCGCGGTTGGCAATCAGGGCTTGTATCAGGGCCACG
>CAIZKA010000121.1 GCA_903933395.1 uncultured beta proteobacterium
ACCTGCCGACCGCCGGAGAGGTCGCGCTGTTCGACCGCTCCTGGTACAACCGCGCCGGCGTCGAGCGCGTAATGGGCTTTTGCAACGAGACCGAGTACGAGGAATTCATGCGCCAGACGCCGGAGTTCGAACGCACGCTGGTCCGAAGCGGCGTGCACCTGATCAAGTTCTGGTTCTCCGTGTCGCGACCCGAACAGCGGCGCCGGTTCAAGGAACGCGAATCCCATCCGCTCAAGCAGTGGAAACTGTCGCCGATCGACCTCGCCTCGCTCGACAAGTGGGAGGACTACACCAAGGCCAAGGAAGCGATGTTCTTCCACACCGACACGGCCGATGCGCCATGGACCGTGATCAAGTCGGACTGCAAGAAGCGCGCGCGACTCAACGCCCTGCGCTACATCCTGCACAAGCTGCCCTACACCAACAAGGACGTGACGCAGATCGGCCCGCTCGACACGCTGCTGGTCGGCCGCGCCAACATCGTCTATGAGCGAGGCGAGAACCGCGGCGCACTACTTTGAAGCTTTGAAGGAGCCCCCGATGTACCTGCCCGGCCATTTTGCTGAAACCCGCGTCGAGGTGCTGCACGACCTGATGCGCGAGCATCCCTTCGCCACGCTGGTGGCGAATGGCGATGACGGCCTGAGTGCGAACCATCTTCCGCTGCACCTCGCCGCGGGGATCGGTGCGCACGGGGCGCTGCAGGGCCATGTCGCGCGCGCCAATCCGCTGTGGCGGCAGGCGGCGGACAGCGAAGTGCTGGTGATCTTCCACGGCCCGCAGGCCTATGTCACACCCTCGTGGTACGAGACCAAGCGCGCCGACGGCAAGGCGGTGCCAACCTGGAACTACGTCGTGGTCCATGCCCGCGGCCGCCTGCGCGCCATCGACGATCCGGCCTGGCTGCGCGAACAGCTGGAAATCCTGGTCGAGCGCCACGAAGGCCCGCTGCCCGAACCCTGGCACATCGCCGACGCGCCGGCCGACTACATCGACAAGATGCTAGCCGCGATCGTCGGCATCGAGATCGTCATCAGCGAACTCACCGGCAAATGGAAAGTCAGCCAGAACCAGCCCGGCGTCAATCGCGCCGGCGTGGTCGCCGGGCTGCGCGGGCAGGGAACCGACGACGCACGAGCGATCGCGGCGCTCGTCGCCGGCATTCCGCCCCGATGATTCAGCAGCCGGCCGACCTGCCCGAACCCTCGCCCGACGCGCGCGCGGCCAGCGCGGCACTTTCGCGCATGATCGCCGCCGAGATCGACGCCCGCGGCGGCTGGATTTCCTTCGCTCGCTATATGGAGCTCGCGCTGTATGCCCCGGGCCTCGGCTATTACTCGGGCGGCTCGCACAAGTTCGGCGGCCAGCACAGCGGGGGAGATTTCCTCACCGCGCCGGAACTGACGCCGCTGTTCGCCGGTGCACTGGCGCGGCAGGTGGCGCAGGTGCTGGCCGCTTCGAGCCCGCAGGTGATCGAAGCCGGCGCCGGCAGCGGGCGGCTGGCGGCGGACCTCCTGCCGGCGCTGGCGGCTCTGGATTGCCTGCCCGGGCGCTACCGCATCCTCGAACTCTCCGGCGAATTGCGCGCGCGGCAGCAGGCGACGCTGGCCGAGCGGGCGCCAGCTTTCGCCGATCGCGTCGAATGGCTGGACGAGCTGCCGCAGCGCTTTTCCGGCTGCCTGGTCGGCAACGAACTGCTCGACGCGATGCCGACCCACGCGCTGCGCTGGAGCGACGACGATGAAACACCCGCCGTATTCGAGCGCGGCGTCGGGCTCGAGGGCGGATTGCTGGTGACCGCCGAACGTCCGGCCGCTGGCGCGCTGCTGGCCGCCGCGCAGGCGCTCGGCGTGCAGGGGGCGTATCGCAGCGAGATCAACCTCGCGGCCCGCTCCTGGGTGTCCGAACTGGCGCGGCGCCTGGAAAAAGGCGCGCTGCTGCTGATCGACTACGGGCTGCCGCGCCACGAGCTTTACCACGCACTGCGCGAAGGCGGCACGCTGCGCTGCCACTACCGGCATCGCGTGCATGACGAACCGTTCTGGTTTCCCGGCCTGTCCGACATCACCTCGCACGTCGATTTCACCGCCGTGGCCGAAGCCGGCTTCGATGCCGGGCTGGACGTGATGGGCTTCACCAGCCAGGCCAACTTCCTGCTCAACTGCGGCATCGGCGACTTGCTGCAGGACGGGAAAGTCGGCGTCGGCGATACGGCGGGCGCAGACGACCTGCGCGCGCGCGGCGCCGTGAATGTGCTCATCTCGCCCAACGAAATGGGCGAACTGTTCAAGGTGATCGCTCTCGGGCGCGGCGTGCCCGGGCCCCTGCTCGGCTTCGCGCGCGCCGACCGCGTACATGCCTTGTAATCAAGTACAAATTTTCGAAGGAGCAAAAAATGCAAACAAGACTGACGGGCGCGAGCCTGACCGCCATCGCCCTGCTGCTGGCCGGCTGCGGCGACATGAGCCTCAAAAAGTACAACCCGTTCGGCGACGGCAGCGCCCCGGAACGCTCACGCGTACCGGCCAATGCGACCGAATACCAGTGCGCCGGCGGCAAGCGCCTTTACATCCGCATGCTCGATGGCGGCGAGGCCATCTGGCTGATCCTGGCGGAACGCGAATTGCGGCTGGAACGGATCGGCTCCAGCCAGCGCTACAGCAAGGGCAACACGATACTGAGCCTCAACGGCAACGAGGCCGGATTTGCCGACGGCTCGGCGACGCCGCCCTACTCCGGCTGCAAGACGGGCGGCAGCGAGACGCCGGCGCCGGCAGTCAAGTAGGCCCGCCTCAGAGGCAGGCCTGCTCCAGGGCCTTCTCGCACTTTTCGCAGAAGCCGTCCTCGTCCACCGGACCGGGCGACCCGCAGCGGCGGCACACCACCGGCGCAGGCGCCTGCGGCTGTTCCGGCGCCGGCTTTTTGACGCGCGGCTTTGCCGGACCCGATCCCTTGCGCGCTGCATTCATTCGCAGTCCGCCCTGCAGCTTGCCGGGTCGGCGGCGCAGTTCGCGCCGGCATCGACCCTGCATTCCGCGCGCGTGCGCCAGGTGAAGCTGATGCCGTCGCCGTAGCTGCAAACGAGCTGCGTGATCTTGCCCTGCTTGCCGACCTTGATCGCGGCAGCCCTGGCGCCCTTGAGCTTGCCTGCCGGCAGGTCGCAGGAGACATAGGCATTGAAAACCCCGTCGCCCGATTCCCATAGCGCGACGTTCTTCAAGGCCCGATAGAGCCGGTAATCGGTGCACACGTCGGTTTCGCCCTTATAGGCCTTGGTGTCGTCGCTGCAAAATCCGGCGTAGGTGTATCTGAGCTCCTCCTCGGCAGGACAGGCGCCGACCTGCACCGCCTGCGCCAGGTTGGGGCAGGTGACGGTTGCGGCAAAGGCAAGGGGCGGTGCCCCGAGCAGAAACAAAACAGCCAACTGGTTCAACTTCATCGGGTGATTCTCCGGCAAGGGATGAGTAATCACGTCATGTTTCGTCCCCGGATCAGGTCCGGGGCAGGCTATTCCGGCGAACGCCGGAATCCAGAACAATCATGGCACTGGACACCGGCTTTCGCCGGTGTGACGGCATATTCAGCGCTTCCTAAGGATTAAAAAACGGCGGCGGCTCACTTTACCTGACTCGCGAGCCATTGCCGGAACGGCTCCACCGCCGGATTCGCCGCCGCCCGGGCTGACAGCAGCAGGTAGTAGGCGCGCGGATTGGCAAAGCGCTGCGGCAGCGGCGCCACCAGCTTGCCTTGCTGCAAGAGGTCGGCTACCAGCGCCAGCGTGGCCAGCGCCACGCCCTGGCCGTCGACCGCCGCACGCACGGTCGGCTCGTACTGGTTGAAGGCGATGCTGCCCGCCGGACGCAGGTCGGCGACGCCGGCCATCTCCAGCCAGGCCGGCCAGGACAGCCACGGCCGGCGCTGGTCGGCATCCTCATAGACGAGCAGGACATGACGGGCGAGGTCGGCCGGCTTCGCCAGCGGCCCGGCGCTTTTCAGCAGGGCCGGGCTGGCCACCGGCAGCACCGTGTCGCCGAAGAGGCGCAGCGCCGTCGCCGGGGCGTCGCGGTCCTGCAGGTAGCGAACCGCCGCATCGAAGCGCCCGCGTTCGAGATCGACCAGGCGCGTATCGGCGGAAATGCGGATGTCGATACCGGGATGATGGCGGCGGAAATCCGCCAGGCGCGGGATCAGCCAGAAGCTGGCGAAGGCCTGGGTCGTCGCCAGCGTCACGGTCGGCTCCTCGCCGCCGCGCAGTTCCACCGCGGCCGCGCGCAGTTCGGCGAAGGCGCTCGCGGTGGCGCGCTGCAGGCGCTCGCCCGCCGCGGTGAGCACCAGCGCGCGCGTCTTGCGCTCGAAGAGGCGTACCGCCAGCGCCGACTCCAGGGCGATGACCTGCTTGCTCACGGCCGACTGGGTCACGAACAACTCCGCGGCGGCACGGGTGAAGCTCAGGTGGCGCGCGGCGGCATCGAAGGCGCGCAGGGCGTCGAGCGGCGGCAGATCGTTCTTATTCATTCCATTTACTCATGCGTGTCAGGCCGCGATGTCGTTGGTCAAGGCCGCGCCCGGAGCCAATACTTCGCTCATCGCCACGAACCGGAGAAACATCATGAATGCCCCAATTTCACTTGCTTCGCTACTCATCTGCCAGCCGCCTGAAGTGCGTCGGGCGGCATTCGCGGCGCGGCCTGCCGCGGCCCCCGCCAGGAATGCTACAGAATTCCACACAGGAATGCACGCACCGCACCGCGAACAGTTCCTGGCGAAGCGCCAACTGCTCGCCCTGCCCGATGCGGACGCGACGCTGGCCTGCCTCGAAGGAGAACTCTGGCTCACCCGCGAGGGCGACAGCGAGGATCATATCCTCGGCCCGGGCGGCAGCTTCGCCGTCCGCCGCGGCGACCGTGCCGCGGTGCAGGCCTTGCAGCCTAGCCGGCTGCGGCTAAGCGCCTGAAACCATCAGGCGCTCGAGACAGGCGCGAATCTGCGCCGGCATCGGCGTCGGGCGGTCATCCGTGCGGGCGACGAAAACATGCACGAACCAGCCTGTCGCCGCCGGCGTGTTGTCGCCCTGCGGAAACAGCGCGATCTCGTAGCGCACCGAAGAATTGCCCAGGTGCGCCACGCGCAGGCCGGCGTCGATGATCTCGGGAAAGGCCAGCGGCGCCAGGTAGCGGCACTGCGATTCGACGCAGTAGCCGATGGCCGCACCGTCGAGAATATCCAGGCCGCCTTCGCGGATCAGATACTCGTTGATGACGGTGTCGAAGTAGCTGTAATAGACGACGTTATTGACGTGGCCGTAGACATCGTTGTCCATCCAGCGCGTGGGGATGGCGAGGAAATGCGGAAAGTCGGAGCGGCCCGGCAGGGGCGCGGCGGAAGCTTTGGTGTCTGTAACGGCGGGCGTGGATGGGGGGCTCATCGTGCGCTTCAGGAAAGTCGAAGCGCGCGATGATACCAAGACGGCATCAGCGGATGGCGCGAACGCTCACTGCTGGTTGCGGTACATCGCGGCGAGAAATGCATCGGCGGCTTCGGCGTCAACTTCACGCTGCGTCGCTGCCCGATGCTGGACTTCCTGCAGGCCGAGCTGAAGCTCGGGGCTGGCAGGGGTCCACTCGGCGTTGAGGTCGTCGTCCTCGAACGCTCCGAATTCATCCTCGATGAGTTTGCCTGTGCTCATGTCCATCACCATTAACATCGCCGTCTCCCGTTGTGGAACCGTGCGCCTCAGAGGATATAACGCCACCCGCAGACAAAAGTTGAATGAAACCTCAAATTTCTGCAAAGCTGTTGTTTTGGCACCACGAAGCCCGCCGCCACGGACTTTGACCCTGGCCATAACATTGGCATTTATGCCGCCGGTTTGGGGTTCCAGGGCGCCACCTTGAGCAGCAGCACCATGCCCGGCACCGCCAGCAGCGCGCAAAGCATGAAGAAGGGAAACCAGCCGAGGACTTCGATGAGGTAGCCGGTGGTAGCGTTGATGAAGGTGCGCGGCACGGCGGCGAGGCTGGTAAACAGGGCGAACTGGGTGGCCGTGTAGAGCGGATGCGTGGCCCGCGCGATGAAGGCGACGAAGGCCGCGGTGCCCAGGCCCACGCCCAGCGCCTCGAAGCCGATCACCAGCGCCAGCTGCGCCAGCTCGACCGCGCCTGGCGCCGCATGCGGCCCTATCCAGGCCAGCCAGGCGAAGCCGAAGATGGACACCAGTTGCACCACGCCGAACAGCCACAGCGCCCGGTTGATGCCGAGTTTCACCATCCACAGGCCGCCGATCAGGCCGCCGATCACCGCCGGCCACAGCCCGGCGTTCTTGGCGACGATGCCGATCTGTGACTTGGCGAAGCCCATGTCCAGATAAAAGGGCGTGGCCAGCGCGGTGCACATCGAATCGCCCAGCTTGTAGAGGAAGATGAAGGCCAGGATCAGCAGCGCCTCGTTCAGCCCGGCGCGGTTGATGAACTCGTGGAAGGGTTCCACCACGGCGTCCTTCAGGGTCTTCGGCGCGTTGCCGGCGACATCCGGCTCGCGCGCGAAGATCGCCAGCAGCATGCCCGGCAGCATGAACAGCGCGGTGATGACGAAGACCTGCAGCCAGGGCAGGCGGTCGGCGAGGATCAGCGAGAGCGACCCCGGCACCAGCCCGGCGATGCGGTAGGCATTGACATGCACCGAGTTGCCCAGGCCCAGCTCCGTTTCGGACAGGATCTCGCGGCGGTAGGCATCGAGCGCGATGTCCTGCGTCGCCGACAGGAGCGCCACCGCCGCGGTGAGCCAGAGGATGGACACGATCTCACTGCCCGGCGCGAACAGGCCGAGCGACGCGATCGCCGCCAGCAGGCCGACCTGCGTGATCAGCATCCAGCCGCGCCGGCGGCCCAGGGGCGGCGCGTAGCGGTCGAGCAGCGGCGACCAGAGGAACTTCCAGGTGTAGGGAAACTGGATCAGGGCGAAGAGGCCGATGGTCTTCAGATCCACCCCCTCCGAACGCAGCCAGGCCGGCACGAGGTTGAGCAGCAGATAAAGCGGCAACCCCGACGAAAAGCCGGTGAACACGCATATCAGCATGCGCCGGGTAAACAGCGCGGCAAGCCAAGCGGGCATCAGGACGTCACGTGCGGGCGCAATCGCTGTCGCGGGCGCAGCCTGTCGGCTCTTCGCCCAGAAGCCTCGGCCGGCCCCGGGCGCCACAAAATCGCCTTCCCAGGCCAGCCCGCCGCGACAGGGCGGCGTCAATCATCAAGGTGCTGCGCATGATGTATTTCCTGCAATGTAGCGACTCACATTCTAGCCGGCGCTCGCGGACGGCGCCTGGCTCGTCAAAATGCCGGATAAATCGTCTAATCCAATCCACGTATGTCTGCTCGGGGCGCAAGCTGTAATGCTTGGGGCGAATATTGCCCCGCACCTGATCCGAAAAGCGAGGCTTTGCAGAACGTTCCAGCTGCGCCGGTATCTAGTTCATTTTTAGGCCCCACTAAAAATGCCCGACGTACTGATGAGAATCAGCTTGGCAAAAACACTGGCGATTTATGCAGCCTTCTTGGTGGATTGTTTTTCGTCATTTAGGCGATCGACTTGACTTTAGGCCTCGCGCAATGATCAGCCTTACGACCTGGACGCGAAAGTTTGGTGCAATGTCGTGCTTCGCGGCCGTATTGGCGGGGCTCATTTACTCGGGTCTCGCTTCATCGAAAGAGCCTCACCTGAATTGGATCTTTGTCCTGTCCGGCGTGGCCGTGCTGGGCTTATTGTCGGGCATTGCCGGGCTTTTCTCGTCGCGCGGGAAAGGGCGCATGGCCGTACTTTCGATCGTCGGATGCGTCCTGAACTTGCCATCGGCCGTTGTCGGGCTCATGCTCGTTGCGGTGATATTCGGCCAGCGACATCAGAATTCCGAATGGCCAATGTCACGAATAGTTAGAGCGGCCGGGGCATCGGTAACAAGCCGGTCCGAGGACATGGGGTTGCAACCAATTCACCGCTTTGGCGGAAAATTGCCTAACTTTATGTAGGTATGGCAGACGCCCGTCGGCGCCGCTTAGCTGCAGTCAGGCGTCCGAATCCGCGTCCCATGGCGCCCCCCCATTTCATCAAGCGCCCATCAGCCAAGGAGGAAGAATGTTTGCCCGAATCGCTACTTGTCTGCTCACCTCGCTGGGAGTGGCTTGCTCTGCAATGGCCGCAGACATCAAGGTGTTGGCGCCGAACGCGGCCAAAGAGTCCGTCTCCGAGGCAATCTCAGTGTTTGAGAGTGCCACAGGGCACAAGGTCATCGTCACATGGTCGGGAACTGAAGCAATTACCAGGCGCATAGCTGAGGGCGATGTGGTCGATGTCGTCGTCAATGCGGCGCAGAACATTGACCAACAGTCCAAGGACGGGAAGCTGATGGACGCAACGCGCACGGACTTCGCGCGGTCGGGCATCGGCGTCGCCGTTCCCGCAACTGCGGCAAAGCTTGACGTGTCCACGGCGCAGGCCCTGAGAGCCGCGCTCTTGTCCGCGCGAACCGTCGTTGTGTCCTCGGGTACGAGCGGCCGCCACATGGTTGAAGTCTTTACCAGGCTTGGTGTTGGCGAACAGGTGAGAGCGAAGACCAGGCAGCCCCCGTCCGGTGCCCAGATCGCAGATTTTCTGGCCTCCGGCGAAGCAGACCTTGGATTTCAGCAAGTCAGCGAACTCTTGCACGCAAAGGGCATTCACTATCTCGGGCCCCTGCCTGCCAACCTGCAGAACTACACGATCTACTCGGCAGCGATTCATGCAGGCGCAGCAAACCCGGACGCCGCCAAGGGACTCTTGGCGGCCCTCCGCTCATCTTCCGCACAGGCAGTAGTCCGCGCGTCGGGCATGGAGCCAATTTAAGAGCGTGCCGCCGTACTCGCGGACGCCTGACCCCTCACGCCGGACACCGCAACCCCCGCCGCGGCGATTCGGAAATATCATGGCAGCCGCCACCCGACAAACGACGCATCGAAAGGAGATTCGACAATGCCCACAGGTACCGTCCGCCTGCATCGCGTGCTCCGCGCGCCTCCGGAGCGCGTCTACCGCGCCTTCCTCGACGCCGACGCCATGGCAAAGTGGATACCGCCAAACGGGTTTACCTGCAAGGTCCATCACATGGATGCCCGGGTCGGCGGCACGTTCGGGATGTCGTTCACGAATTTCAGTTCGGGCGGCAGCCACTCCTTCGGCGGCGAATACCTGGAACTGGTTCCCGGCGAGCGCATTCGCTACACGGACAAGTTCGACGACCCGAACCTGCCCGGGGAAATGCAGGTGACGGTGGCCCTGGCGAAAGTTTCCTGCGGCACGGAGATCAGCATCGTGCAGGAAGGGGTGCCCGAGGTGATCCCCCTCGAGATGTGCTACCTCGGCTGGCAGGAATCGCTCGCGCAACTGGCCACGCTGGTCGAGCCCGAAATCCCGGGCTAGCATGCTGTCCCCAGACCCCTCCATCAAGCGGCCCGGCCTGTGGCGGGCCGCCAGCGCCGGACACTAAACATCCCCATGGCTCATCTTCCTGCTTCCAGACAGATTGCCGGCCTCGCCGGCTGGCTTTTCGTCACTTTTGTCGCGGCCGCTATCGGCGCTGCGGCCTCGGTCCATGCCGGGACGTTCTACGCGCAGCTCGTGCGCCCCGCGTGGGCCCCGCCGGGATGGCTGTTCGGCCCCGTTTGGACCGCGCTCTACCTCGCAATGGGTGTCGCGGCGTGGCTGGTCTGGCGCGCGGCCGGCTTCCGTGCGGCACGCACGGCGCTGACGCTGTACCTGATCCAGCTTGCGCTGAATGCACTGTGGAG
>CAIZKA010000122.1 GCA_903933395.1 uncultured beta proteobacterium
GCGGTGGCGTTCGGTCCAGGCATCCATCAGCAGATTGCCCGGTCCGCAGTCGAAACCCCGCACCGGCTGCCCAGGATTCAAGTCGGTCAGGTTGGCGATGCCGCCGAGGTTGAGGATTACCCGATGGTGCTGCGGGTCGCCGAATACGGCGGCATGAAAGGCCGGCACCAGCGGCGCGCCCTGGCCGCCGGCGGCAATGTCGCGGCTGCGGAAATCGGCGACCACGGCAATCCCGGTGAGTTCGGCCAGCAGGGCCGGGTTGTTCAACTGGATGCTATAGCCGGCGGCCGGTTGATGGCGGATGGTCTGCCCGTGACAGCCGATGGCCGCGACCTGCGCCGCACCGACGCCTGCGCCGGCGAGCACCTCGCGCACGGCTGCCGCGTAGCAGCGCGCCAGGTCGTTGGCCAGCATGGCGGCTTGATGAATTTCGTCGTGGCTTGCCGCCTGCAACTGCATGGCCTGCCGGCGGATCTCGGCCGGATAGGGCAGCCAGAAGGTGGCCAGAGTACGCGAGGAGTTTTCCGAAAAGTCGACGAGTACGGCGTCGACGCCATCCAGGCTGGTGCCGGACATCAGCCCCGCAACCAGCGGCACGCTTACTCCGCCTGGGCCAGATTGAATCCGCGAATCAAATCAAGACGGGCCAGATTCTCTCCGGTCTTGGTCCGGAACAGCGGGAGTTGTTCCGCGAGCAAGGGCGGTGCGCTGGGCAGTGCCATTGCCAGGGGATTCTGATGCACGTCGGCGACGCGGAATTCGTAATGGAGGTGCGGGCCGCTGGCCAGGCCGGTGGCGCCGACGAAGCCGATCACATCGCCCTGACCGACGCGGCTGCCGCGGCGCAGCCCCGGTGCGAAGCCCGAAAGATGGCCGTAGAGCGTCGTGTAGCGGCTTTGGTGGCGCAGAATGACGACCTTGCCGTAGCCGCCTTGCACGCCGACATATTCGACGGTGCCGTTGCCGGTGGCCTTGACCCGGGTGCCGGTCGGTGCGCCGTAGTCGGTGCCCTTGTGCGCCCGCCATTTCTGCAGGACGGGATGGAAGCGCGCCGAACTGAAACCCGAGGTGATGCGCGAGAATTCGAGCGGCGAGCGCAGGAAGGCCTTGCGGATGTTCTTGCCGTCCGCCGTGTAATAGCCGCTGCTGTTTTCGCCGCCGGCCGGATCGGCGAACCACGCGGCACGGTAGGCCTTGCCGTTGTTGACGAACTCGGCGGCGAGGATGCGCCCGGTGCGCACCGGGCGGCCCAGATGATTGACGGATTCGTAGATGACGGCAAAGCGGTCGCCCTTGCGCAAATCGCGATGAAAATCGATGTCGCCGCCGAAAATGTCCGCCAGTTGCGTCGCCACCGCGTCCGGAATTCCCGCGGCGTCCGTTGCCCCGAACAGGGAAAAGCGGATCTCGGCCGTTTTCATGAGGATCTGGGTTTCGAGCGGCAGGGTCTGCTCCGCGGCGGAAAACCGCTCGCCCTCGTTTCCGGCCTTGCGTTCGACCACCAGGGCCTGATCCTTGCCGCCGTTGAGCGGGAATATCAGGGTCTGCAGTTCGCCCTGTGGCCCGGTCCGCGCCGTCAGGTTCTTGCCCGGGCTGAGTTGGCGAAACAGGCTTTGCGTCGTCGCGCTGCCCTTCAGAAAGCCGACCGCGGCCGGATCATCGACGCCGAGGCGCTGCAGCAGCGCCATCACCGTGTCGCCGCGCTGTACCCGTTCTTCGCGCAGGAAGCTCTGTTCGCTGTCTGCCGCTGCGGCGAGCGCGGGCAGGGACAGGATTTCGACCACCTGCTGCTGCGGGATGTCCGTCAGGCGGACGTCGTTGACCGTACCAAGGGCGGCGACCATGCTGAAGAGCGACACGCCCACCACGCCTGCGCCGGCCCAGAAATGCGTGCGTGCCGAGCGCGCAACTCCCACCCCTTTATGGCCCGAAGGGCCGGTATCCCTTGGGACAAGGGGAGGGCTGGGGAGGGGATGGGGTAAAATCTTCTTCTTGTGCAATTGGATGGGTCGGCCGGCTGAAGAGTCGGGCGAGTGTAGCAAATATTCCCCTTCCGTCAAACCGGGTTAGTTCATCATGGTCGATATCGACTCCCAACTGGCGCTGATCAAGCGCGGCGCCGACGAACTGCTGATCGAAGCCGAACTCGTCGAAAAGCTGAAGTCCGGACGTCCCCTGCGCGTCAAGGCGGGCTTCGACCCGACTGCGCCGGACCTGCATCTCGGCCATACCGTGCTGATCAACAAGCTGCGCCACTTCCAGGATCTCGGCCATCACGTGATGTTCCTGATCGGCGACTTCACCGGCATGATCGGAGACCCCAGCGGCAAGAATGCGACCCGGCCTCCCCTGTCCCGCGAACAGATACTCGAAAACGCCGACACCTACCGCGAACAGGTGTTCAAGATCCTCGATCCGGTGAAAACCGAAGTCTGCTTCAACTCGACCTGGTTCGAGCCGCTCGGCGCCGCCGGAATGATCAAGCTCGCCGCCCGCCACACCGTGGCGCGCATGCTCGAACGCGACGATTTCTCCAAGCGTTACACGGGCGGCCAGCCCATCGCCATCCACGAATTCCTCTACCCGCTGTGCCAGGGCTATGACTCCGTGGCGATGAAGTCCGACGTCGAACTCGGCGGCACCGACCAGAAGTTCAACCTGCTGGTGGGCCGCGAACTGCAGAAGCACTACGGCCAGGCGCCGCAGTGCATATTGATGATGCCCCTGCTGGAGGGCCTCGACGGCGTCAACAAGATGTCGAAATCGCTGGGCAATTACATCGGCATCGCCGAGTCGCCCACCGAGATCTTCGGCAAGTTGATGTCGGTCTCGGATGAACTGATGTGGCGCTACTACGAGCTGCTGTCGTTTCGCGGCAACGACGAAATCGCCCGCTTCAAGCGCGAAGTGGCCGAGGGGCGCAATCCGCGCGACGTCA
>CAIZKA010000123.1 GCA_903933395.1 uncultured beta proteobacterium
ACGCCCAGCTTGATTTCCGGCTGGCCGAGCTTGGCGGTTTCGGAGGCCAACACCATATCGCAGGCGATGGCCAGTTCGCAACCGCCGCCGAGCGCCGCACCGTTGACGGCCGCCACGGTGGGTATCGACACCTGCATCAGGCGCTTCAATATGCCGTGGAATACGTCGATCATCTTGACCACCTTGTCCGGCGTGTGGTCCACCACATCGACGCCGGAGGAGAAGGTCTTGTCGCCGTTGCCGGCAATCACCAGGACCTTTGCCGTGGTGTTCTCCATCGCCAGGTCGAGCGCGGCATTCATCTCTTCCATGGTGGCAATGTCGAGCACGTTGTAGGGCGGCCGGTTGATGGCGATGCGCAAGATCTCGCCCTGATCTTCGTAGGAAATGAATTTGAAATCTGCCATGAATGTATTCCTCTTGAATTCTTGTCGATGGCCGATCAGAAAAGATCGTCCATTTCATCCGCGCCTACGCCCGGCGGCATGCCGCCGTACTGCTGCATGTAGGCCTGCACCAGCTGGTTCTCGCGCTGGCTGAAGAAGGGTGCATCCTCCCAGACGAAATACTTGGCGATGTCGGCCTTGTCGAGCATGGCCTCCAGCCCTTCGCGCAGGTTTTCGACGCCCTTGATGACCAGCACCTTCTTGTCGGCATCGAGCAGCTGATACACGCCGGACTCGGTCTGCACGCCGGCGACATTTTCGGCATTGAGTTCCAGCCAGGATTCCGGCGGCAGGACCATGTCCTCGATCTTCGCCGCAAGGTTGCACTTGAGGCAGCGCAGGGCCTCGGCACGGGCGGTCGCTTCATCGAAACCGAGTTCGACCTCATCCCAGTTGTTGCGCTTGGCGGGATCGATGAAGATCGGGTGCAGGCGCTTCTTCCGGTTGAATCCCTCCTCGCGCCCGATGCGCGGATCGGTGTCCCAGTCGGGCAGCAGTTTTTCCTCGATGTTGCCGTCGCCGCCCAGATACGCATCGATCGCCGCGGCAGCCTTGCGCCCCTGCGCAACCGATTCGATCAGCGTCGAGGGACCGAGCACGCAATCGCCGCCGGCATAGACGCCGGGACGGCTGGTGAGCATGGTGTCCTCGCGCACCTGAACCCGATTGTTCTTCGCCAGTTGCACACCGTAACCCTTGATCTCTTCTGGGCGCTGGCCGATGGCCGAGATCACCAGGTCCACGTCTTCGGTGAATTCACTGCCGGCAATTTCCATCGGCCGGCGGCGGCCGGAGGTGTCGGGTTCACCGAGTTCCATCTTGATATAAGTAATCTTCAGCCGCGAACTGCCGCCGTCGTTGAGTTCGATCTTCTTCGGTGCCAGCAGGAAACGGAAATTGACCTGCTCTTCGATGCAGCCCTGGACTTCATCGTCGCGCGCCGGCATCTCTTCCCGGGTGCGGCGATACACCATGTCCACGACTTCGGCACCGAGCCGCCGCGACGAGCGCGCATTGTCGGTCGCGACATTGCCGCCGCCGATCACCGCGACGCGCCTGCCGATGACAATCGCCGTGTCGCCGGCGCCGACTCCTGAACCGATCTTGCCGAGAGTCGCCGCCCGCAGGAAAGTCGGGCTGTCGATGACGTTGGGCAGGTCGTCGCCGGGGATGCCGAGCGGATCGCCGTTTTGCGCGCCGATGGCAAGGAAAGTTGCATCGTAGCCCTGCGACTTGAGCTCATCGACATTCTCGATGCGGGTATTGAAGCGGAATTCCACGCCCAGTTTTTCAACCTCCGCTACTTCCTGGTCGATCACATCCAGCGGCACGCGATAGGACGGAATGCCGTAGCGCGCCATGCCGCCGGCGGCGGGCAAGGCATCGAAGACCGTCACGGCGTGGCCCTTCTTGGCCAGGTAGTAGGCGGCGGTCAGGCCACCGGGACCGGCGCCGACCACGGCGACCTTCTTGCCCGTCGGCGGCAACTGAAAGGAATACTGGCGCCACAGACCCGTATCGTTGTCCGCCGCGATGCGCTTGAGGCTGCGGATCGAGAGGGGATCGTCGAGATCCTTGCGCCGGCAGGCGGATTCGCAGGGGCTGAAGCAGGCGCGGCCGAGGATGCCCGGGAAGGGCAGCTTTTCGCGCACCACGGCCACGGCCTCGCCGTACATGCCAAGGCCCACCAGTTGCACGTAGCGCGGCACGTCGATGCCGGCGGGACAGGTGGCCTTGCACGGCACCTGGGTTTCTTCCTTGCGCGCCGGATCGAGCGTGCGGTCCATCAGGGCGCCGGTAGGGCAGACGGTGACGCAGGCGCTGCAGAACTTGCAGCCGGATTCGAGCAGCGTCGGCGCGATGGTGCCGACCCAGCTGCGACCGTCGGTGTTCTTGACTTCGAGGCAGCCCACGCCGCGCACGTCATTGCAGGCCACCAGGCAGCGCCGGCAGTCGATGCAGAGGTTGTAGTCGCGGTCGTAGAAGGGCTCGTCCTTGATCACCGGCAGCTGGACATGCTTGTAGTTCGGCGTCGTCGGCGGTATGCCGACGTAATCGGCGACCTTGCGCAGTTCGCAGCTGTTGAAGATCGAGCAGCAGCGCTGTTCGACCGGGTTGCCGAAGGAACAGGTAGTGCGGCTGCAGCCGTCGCGCTGCGGGCAGGTCAGGCAGACGTGGGGATGCGTACCCAGGGTTTTGGCGATGCCGTCCTTGCGCAGCTTGTCGATGGCGGGAGACGTGGTAGTGACGACCATGCCCGCCTCGACCGGGATCGAGCAGGAGGTGCGCATGCCGGTCATGCCGGCGATTTCAACCACGCAGAGATTGCAACCGCTGGAGCCGCCGCCGCGCTGGGCGCTGGGCGGCAAATCGGGATGAGCGCAGAGGGCCGGGATGTAAATGCCGGCGGCCGAGGCCGCCGACAACAGCGAAACCCCCGCCGGCGCCTTGACTTCCTTGCCATCGATCGTCAGAGCCACCAGACTGTCGCCCGCCACGCCGGCGGCGCCGGACGACTGCCGGTTCTTGTACCACCTGATTTCTGACGTCTGTACAGCCTCCATGCTTTCCTCCTCGACGCGTCTTGCGCTGGATCCGCCCGGCCCCGGCCGAACCCGCCAAACCTGCTTTCTTATTCCTTGCTGCCGCCCGTGTAGGGCGGGTAATACGCGCCGCGACAGGCCCCTGCCCTGACCGCGGCGATGAAACCCGCCATGTCGCTTACCGGCTCGAAAAACTCGGTTGCGCAACGCCCCACCGCGACGGTCTTGTGGCAGTCGCTGCCGCCCAGCGTGGGCAATCCAAGATGCGTCGAGGCCCGGATTGCCAGTTCGTTGTCGCTGTCCGCATTGACCCCGTTGTGCGATTCCACGGCGGCAATGTTCCTCAATTCGAGCAGGCCTTCCATCAGGCTCGCCAGCCCCACGTTGCGAAACGGATGCGCCGGCGCGCAGATGCCGCCGAGCTCATTGATGCGGTCTATCACTTCCTCCAGCGGCAGATAGCTGTCGCGCCCCCAGATGTTCCAGCCGTCATCTTCGACCCCGTAAGCCAGCAGATGCCCCTTGTCCGTCGCAATCTCGACCCCGCGCAGGATCAGCAGTCCCTCGTCGCGGCCGATGCGCTCCACCGGCTCCGAGGCCTCGTAGGAATAGTGTTCCGTAATGCAAACCCCGTCCAGGCCGAGCGCCCTCGCGCGCCGGATCAGGTCAAGCGGCTCGAGCCAGTTGTCGTACGAATATTTCGTATGGCAATGGGTGTCGATCCACATGACCCGTCGGCCTGCTGCGCAGATCTCAGGGAAGGACGCATTCGAGGTTGATCCGTTTCGACGGCACGAACTTGTTCGCCGAGAAGAATTTTTCGAGGGCGAAATCGTCCCAGTTCACCAGCGTGTAGACCTTCTTCACGCTGGCGGCCTTCATGTTCATCATGAACTGGTCGAGCATTTCGGCGGCGACACCGTGCTTGCGGAAGTCCGGATGCACGCCCAGCGTATCGATGGTCGCGGTGGCGTCGCTGATGCCGAATTCGCCGAAGAAGACGTAGCCCATGACGAAGCCGACGACCTTGCCCTCGACTTCACAGACGATCGAGGTATTGATGTTGGCATTCCTGTTCAGGATGCCGGCAATCTTGCGCTCGTAGTACTCGCGGCGCGGTTCCTTCGAAGCGAATGCATCGATGGCGACGATGGCGTCCAGGTCCCCCTGGCGCAACACGCGCATTACTCTTTTCTGATCAGCCATTTCATTCCTCCTTGTTTAGTCGGCAGCGCCACCGGCGCGCCTCATCCTTAGAACAGTTCGTCGTCGCCGGCCGGTTCGCCACGTTTGCGGACATAGACCGTGCCATAACTGAAACCCATTCCCTGACCTGCATCGAAGCAAGTGGTGCAACCACTCTCACCCTCGGTCTTGAACTCCTCGACATGGACCTCGAAGCCCATTGCCTTGTAGTTGTTGACGATCTCGGAGAGGCGCGGCTCGCCGATGGTGGTCTGGCGCTTCCAGCCGTCCTTCAGCAGGGCATCCTCGGGACTGAGTGCCTTGGCCTGAACGATCGGGATAATGCGCCGTGTCTCCGCCATGGGAATCACTCCGCCTACCACGAGTGCTTGATCGCGCCAGGCGTACAGGCGGTCATGCAGGGCAAACTGGTGTAGCCGCCGGACGGCTTGCAGTCGGCGCAGTCATACGAAAGGGTGCGGCAGTTGGGCTTCTTGACCCAGGCCACCTCGTCGTCGTAATCGTCGGTGATGATTTCGAACATCTGCTTCGGGCAGGCCGTCAGGCAGGCGCGCTCGGCGGAGCACGAGATGCACTTGTCGGTGTCGATGCTGATGTAATACTCACCCGAACCGTCCTTGTAACCGTAGTTGGCGATCATGTCTTTCCTTTCTGGTCAGGTCCTGCGGCAGCCGGCACATAGCCGACCGTCGCAAGATGCTATCAGGCAGCTGCGGCTTTTTTGGACATCAACGTATAGCCGAACAGCGCGGCACCGAGGGCGCCGGCAATCTGGCTGTCGACCTTGGTCTCCATCGCCTTGATGCCGAGGATCTTCTCGATGCGCTTGACGACACCCGGGTTCTTGGCGATGCCGCCGGTGATGAAGAAGCCTTCCTCGACGCCGATCCGCTCCAGCAGACTGACGACGCGCTCGGCCATGGCCTGGCAGTACGCCGCGATCACCTTGTTCTTGGTGTAGCCGGCCTTGAGCAGGCCCAGCGCCTCGGACTTGGCGAACACGACGCACACCGACGAAACCGCGGACGGTTCGACATCGACGTCGAAGGAACGGGGCCCCAGTTCGGCGATCGGGATCTGCATCAGGTCGGAAATGACTTCCATGCCGCGCCCGGTTCCGGCAGCGCACTTGTCGTTCATCAGGAAGTTGGTGACCTTGCCTTTTTCGTCGCAGTGGATGGCCTTGCAATCCTGGCCGCCCATGTCGAGGATGGTGCGCACGCCGTTGCCGCCCATGTAGTTGGCGCCGCGGGCGTGGCAGGCGATTTCGGTAATCGCCTTGTGCGCAAACGGCACATTGACGCGACCGTAGCCGGTGCCGACCACGTAGTGGATGTCTTCGAGCTTCATGCCACACTTGTCCATCACGCCCTGCAGCGCGTTGGTGGCGGAATCCGGCGAGTTGTTGCCGGTGCGCATGCTGTTGAAACCGTAGAGTTCGCCGTCGATCACGAGCACGGCCTGGGACGACACGGAACCGACGTCGATGCCGCAGGTGATGATCTTGGCGGTCTTCCAGTCCTTGGTCTCATCAACCCAAACATTTTCCTGCCAGCGCCAGAATTCCTTCTTCTCCGGGACGGTCTCAGCTGTCACTTCTGCATTCATGTTTTCGCTCCTATTGATAGGTGTTTTGTGTCGCAAGATTGTGAAGAAATCGTAGCGAGCGGGCCGCAGCGGGGTGCGGCCGGAGCGCAGCTACCGGAATGTACGTCGTTGTACATGAGGATAGCGAGCACCGCCCAATCCCCGATCCGGCACGCGCAGTAGATTTATTCACGAGCTTTGGCGCTCGGCGGCGATCATCGCGCATCCCAGCGCGCTGATGTACTCGGGCATGTCCGGCAGGGAAATCGCATCGACGCCCATCGCCACCTTCAGCGACTGCACGAAGCCGACGTTATGCACCATGCCGCCGATCAGCACCACCTCGCCCTCGATGCCCACGCGGCGCACCATGGCGCAGACGCGGCTGGCGACGGCGTCGAGCACCGCCTTGGCGATGTCGTTCTTCGGCGTCGCCGAATGGATCAGCGAAACCACCTCGGACTCGGCGAACACCGTGCATTGCGCGTTCATCGGGATCGACTTGTCCGACTTGAGGCTGGCGTCGCCGAATTCCTTCAGCGTCATCTGCAGCGCGCGACTCATGGCTTCGGCAAAGGATCCGGCACCGGCGGCACATTTCTCGTTGCCGGCGAAGTCGATCGCACGACCGACCGCGTCGGTCTTCATGCCGCGGCCTTCTTCGGCGCCGACATCGACCACGGTGCGCGCCTGCGGGAACATGAAGATCGCCCCCTTGGCGCCGGCCGTCATCTCGGTGATGCCCTCGGCGGCAAAGCTCACCTGCTTGCGCCCGGCCCCCGTGGCGAATACCACCTTGACGTCCTCGCGCTTGAGGCCGGCCGAAGCCAGCGCCTCGTCATAAGCCTTGTCGGCCGCGACGTCCTGATCGAGGTCGCCCGGCATCATGATGTGGGCCTTCTTGACGCCGTACTTGAGCTGCGGCGCACCGTCTACATTGAGCTCCTCGAGCAGTATCACCTTGATGCTGCGCGAGCCCATATCAATTCCAGCGGTAATCATTGTTGATTCCTCCTAACTTTCATGCGGCGGTTGAACTACACGCCTGATGATGAAACACGCGAAAGGCGAATTAAAGGCCCGCCCCTCCCATCCTCCCCTCGCGGGGAGGCTATTGATCAGCTCGCTTCGCTCGACTATCACGGTCGCTCCGAACGAGGTATTTCACGCCAATCCGCTTACGCCGCCTGACGGCGCAGACCGAGCTGTTCCATGAAGGCATCGACGCGGGCCTGGGTGCGCACTTCGTCGAACTCGCGCTCGTCGCCCATGTTGCCTTCGAAGGTCATGATCGGCACACCGGCCTTGGCGATGCCGCCGCGGTTTTCCATGATGCCGAGGCTGAGGCCTTCGCAGCCGCGGTTGAGGTGCAGCATCACGCCATCGACCTGCCATTCCTTGACGATGCGCAGCATCATCTCGGTCTTCAGGCGCGGATCGAAGAAGTGCTGCCACTGCGGCTTGGACAGGTTCCAGTCGGCGTAGAGGCGCAGGATCTGGTCGCGCGTGTTCATCTCGATGCCGTTTTCCCAAGGCAGCGAACGCCCGCCCCAGCTGCCGTCCGGCTTGTCTTCCCAGATGCCTTCGAGGGCGAAGGTGTAGAGCGAACCGATCGACACCGCACCATAGGTTTCGAGGTAGCGGAAGATCTTGAGGAAGGACCAGGGCGGCTGCGTGTCGGACATCATGCGGCACTTCTCGTTGGGCACAGCGGCGATGCCGCGCGCGACGCGATCCTTGACCTCGTCGTAGAGCTCGTCGTAGAAGTCGGCGCACCATTGCGAGGACTTCGACAGCGTGGCCAGCACGTAGAGCGAGTACATGGTCTTCTCGTCGAGCGGCGCCGGCTTGACCTTGTTCAGGGCGCAGATGTCGGCCCAGCGGCTGGTCGAGCGCATTTCGTTCTTGACCGCCTTGAGGAACTTCTCGTCGTCGAAAGTGCGGCCCGTCGATTTCTCGAGGAACTCGATGCCGTCATGCAACTGGTTGGTGACGTAATCGAGGCGCGCCGCGTTCATGTCCTTGTAGGGGCCGACGCCGACATCCACGTAGAACTGCGGCACTTTCTCTTCCTTGGCGACATGCTGGTACCACTTCGAGTGGGAGCAGCAGATCTGCGTCTGGAAAATGAAGTCGGGCTTGGGGAACTTGCCGCCGTAGAGGTACTTGTCGAGGTGCATGCCGCCCCAGTAGATGCGCATGTAGGAGCACAGGTCGCGGGCAAAGCCCACCGACTCGGCGGCGTCCATGCATTCCTTGGCGAACTTCTTGTCGTGCGCCACGGCGGCGGCGTAGGGCTCGCCGGTCAGCGAATAGACGTCATCGCCGAGGCCCGCCGGCAGCGCATCCAGCGCCCAGGCGGAACCG
>CAIZKA010000124.1 GCA_903933395.1 uncultured beta proteobacterium
GATGCCATGAAGGCGCTCTACATCGCCGACGGCCATCATCGCTCCGCCGCCGCCTCGCGCGTTGCCGCCTCGCGCCGCCAGCAGGGACGGGAATTGTCCGCCGACTCCTTCCTCTCCGTGATCTTCCCGCACCACCAGATGAAAATCCTCGACTACAACCGCGTCGTCAAGGATTTGAACGGCCTCGAGGAGTCGGCGCTGGTGGCACGCCTTGGCGTCGCCTTCACGGTCGAAGACAGCCCCGGGCGCGTGCATCCATCCCGTCCCGGCGAATTCGGCATGTACCTGGCGGGCCGCTGGCACAAGCTGACCATCAAACCCGGACTGGTTCCCGCTGATCCGGTCGCCAGCCTCGACGTGTCGCTGCTCTCGGACCGCCTGCTGGCCCCGCTCTTGGGCATCGCCGACCTGCGCCGCGACAAGCGCATCGATTTTGTCGGCGGCATACGCGGCCTGGCCGAACTGGAAAAGCGTGTCGATTCCGGCGAGATGGCGGTGGCCTTCGCGCTGCACCCGACGCGCATGGACCAGCTCATGGCCGTGGCCGACAGCAACAATGTCATGCCGCCGAAGTCGACCTGGTTCGAGCCCAAGCTGGCCGACGGACTGGTGTCGCACGTCCTCGATTAGGAAAGTGCTGATCAAGTGTCAAATCGTCCCCGGATCAGGTCCGGGGCAGGCTATTCCGGCGAATGCCGGAATCCAGGGAGATCAAGGCGCTGGACACCGGCCCCGGATCGGGGTCCGGGGTGACGTTCTTTCGCCGGTGTGACGGCTTATTCGGAACGTCCGCAGCCCTCCCGCATAAACAAAAAAGGCAACCCGAGGGTTGCCTTTTTCGTTGCGCCGGAAGATTTACTTCTTCTTGGCGGCGGGCTTCTTCGCCGGAGCAGCCTTCTTGGCGGCAGCGGGCTTCTTGGCGGCGGGCTTCTTGCCTGCGACTGCAGCCTTCAGGCCGGCACCGGCGGTGAATTTCGGCACGGACTTGGCGGCAATTTTCAGGACGGCACCCGTTTTCGGGTTCTTGCCGGTGCGTGCGGCGCGATTCACGGACTTGAAGGTGCCGAAGCCGATCAGCGCGACCGGGTTGCCCTTGGAAATAACGGCGGTAATGACTTCGGTCATCGCATCGATGGCCTTGTTGACGGCGGCCTTGGAAAGTTCGGCACGCTCTGCTACTGCATCGATCAGTTCGCTCTTGTTCATACAGTTCCCCTCTTGTTTAGAAAAAACGCATTGTTCCACTAAAACTGCTGTCGTGGCAAGCCCTGCAACGGGTCTTGGTGAAAATTTTTTTGCACTGTTGCAAGCTGGCGTTGTTCGCCGGCCGAGCGACCGGCGGCAGCTTTCCTCAAAGGCCCTTTACCGCGTATACGGCCGGCAGGTTTCGCCAGGCCCCCTTCACATCCATGCCATAGCCGAATACATAGCGATCGGGCAGATGCACGCCGATGAAATCGGCGGCAATCGGCTTGCTGCGACCGAGGTTCTTGTCGGCGAATACGGCACTCAGCACTTCGCTGGCGCCTTGAGCCTGCAGGCGCCTGACGATCTCGGCCATGGTCACGCCCTCGTCGAGGATGTCATCGACGACCAGCACGATGCGACCGGCGACAGGCGTTCGCGGCTCGACGATCCAGGAAAGCTGTCCGCCTTTGGTGACATCACCGTAGCGCGTGACATGCAGGTAATCGAAATCCAGCGGAAAGGCGAGCTGTGGCAGCAGTTGCCCGGTGAACACCACGGCGCCGCCCATCACCGCCAGCACCAGCGGATTGGCTCCGGCCAGACGTGCGGTAATCTCCGCGGCGACGCGCCGTACCGCCAGCGCCGACTCTTCGGCCGAGCAGAGCAGGTCGGCCTCGTCGAAAATCATTTGCGCCTCCTGCGGGCTCATTCCATTCTCTTCAGCATGGCGGCGAAGTCCTTCCCGACTTCCGGATGGCGCAGGCCGAAAGCCACGGTCGCTTCGAGGTAGCCCAGCTTGGAGCCGCAATCGTAGCGGGTGCCCTTGTAGCGATAGGCCAGCACCTGCTCCTCGGCCAGCAGCGCGGCAATGCCGTCGGTGAGCTGGATCTCGCCCCCGGTGCCCTTGCCGATCTTGGCCAGGTGGTGAAAGATGCGCGGCGTCAGCACGTAGCGGCCGACCACGGCCAAGGTCGATGGCGCCTCCTCGGGTTTCGGCTTTTCGACGATGCGCAGGATCTGCTCCAGGGCATCGGTCATCGGCTTCGAATCTACGATGCCGTAGCTCTTGGTATCCTCGCGCGGCACCTCCTGGACGCCGATCACCGAACTCCGGTAGTACTCGTAGACGTCCGTCATCTGCTTCATGACCGGCAGCACGGGTGGAATGGCGTCGATCAGGTCATCGGCCAGCAGCACCGCGAAGGGCTCGTCGCCCACTGCCGGACGGGCGCAGAGCACCGCATGCCCGAGCCCCAGTGCCTCCGGCTGGCGGATGTAGATGCAATTGATGTTCTTCGGCAGCATGTTGCGCACGAACTCGAGCAATTCGGTTTTGCCGCGGTATTCGAGCTCGCTTTCCAATTCGTAGGCCTTGTCGAAATGGTCCTCGATGGCGCGCTTGGAGCGGCCGGTGACGAAGATCATGTCCGTGATGCCGGCGGCGACCGCCTCCTCCACCGCATACTGGATCAGCGGCTTGTCCACGATGGGCATCATTTCCTTGGGACTGGCCTTGGTCGCCGGCAGGAAGCGCGTGCCCATGCCGGCAACGGGAAAGACTGCCTTGGTGACTTTTTTCATTTCTTGTTCCTTGGTTTGGAATCGATATTTGCGGTGAAGCCGATGCCGCGACGGGCAGGCACCGGAGGATTCATCAGTTGTCGAATGGCGTCAATCAGGCCGGCGATGGCCTGATCGTGACTGGACAGCTTACGTTCCATTTGATCGAGCTTGGCGGAAATGTCCTTGTGCGCGGAAAGCATCTCGCGAATCTGGACGAAGGCGCGCACCACCAGCAGGCTAACCTTGACGGCACGAGACGACTTGAGCACATTGCACTGCATCAGGGCGCCGTGTTCGGTGAAGGCGTAAGGCAGCGACGAGGAAAACTTGAGCTGACCGAGGTGGTCGCAATTTGCGACCACCTCGGCTTTCTCTTCTGCGTTCAACTGAAACATGAAGTCTTCGGGGAAGCGACCAGAATTACGCTTTACGGCTTGATTCAATGCCCTGGTTTCAACACCGTACAAATCCGCCAGATCCGCATCCAGCATTACTCGCTGACCGCGCAGCAACAGAATCCGGCTTGCCA
>CAIZKA010000125.1 GCA_903933395.1 uncultured beta proteobacterium
AAGATCGACAAGCTGATCCATCCCAGGTCGATCGGCATCATCGGCGTCTCGTCCGCCAACATGAATTTCGGCCGCATCATCCTTAAGAACCTGATGGGCAGCGGCTACAGCAAGGAACGCCTGTGCATCATCCGCCCGGGCGAGACCGAGATAGACGGCGTCCGGTGCGTCGAAAGCCTGAAGGCGCTTGATCACAAGCTGGACCTGCTGATCGTTGCCGTCGCCGCCAGTGCCGTCTATGAACTCGTTGATGAAATCATCGAAACGGACTCGGTGGAATCGGTCATGCTGATCCCCGGCAGCCTCGGCGAAACCAGGGCCAGCCGAGAGCCCGCCGCCGCACTGGCCGGGCGCATCAACGCTGCCCACGCCAAACCGGGCGGCGGCCCGATCTTCCTCGGCGCCAACTGTCTCGGCGTGGTGTCCCACCCCGGCGCCTACGACTCCTGGTTCATTCCCCTGGAACGCCTGCCCAAGCCGCAAAAGAAGGCTGTGCGCAACTCGGTGATGCTTAGCCAGAGCGGTGCCTTCATGATCACCCGCATCAGCCAGAATCCGTGGCTCGATCCGCGCTACATGCTGGCCCTGGGCAACCAGACCGATCTGACCCACGGCGACATGCTCGCCTACTTCGCCGAACTCCCGGAAATAGAAACCATCGGCATCTACATCGAGGGCTTCAAGGATCTCGACGGACTCGACTTTGCCAGGGCCGTGCGCAAGGCCGTCGTCGGCGGCAAGCAGGTCGTGGTCTACAAATCCGGCAAGACCGCGCCCGGCATGGCCGGCGTCATGGGCCACACGGCATCAATCGCCGGCGGACCGGTACTCTTCGATTCCGTCGTGCGCCAGGCCGGCGCCATCGTCGCCGCGGACTTCAACAGCTTCGACGACCTGTTCTACATCGCCGGAGCGCTGCATCATAAAAAGATCGGCGGCAATCGCCTTGGCGCCATCAGCGGCGCCGGTTTCGAGGCGGTCGGCATGGCCGACTTCATCGAGTCGGACAATTTCGCCATGCAGATGGGAACTCTTGAACCCGAGTCCGTGAAACAGCTCGAGGAAATCCTGCTGGCGAAAAAACTCAACGCCCTGGTCGAAGTCAGGAACCCGATCGACATCAACCCCGGCGCCGACGACGAGGCCCACCTGCAGATCGTTGAGTCCTTTTTGCAGGATCCGAACATCGACGCCGTCGTGGTCGGACTCGACCCCACCGCACCGTCCGTGCGCGCCCTCGAATCGAGCAAGCTGCGGCCGGGTTTCGACATCACCGACCCCAAGAGCACCGTGCATCTGATGCCGCCGCTGGTCGACCGCAACGACAAACCGGTGATCGGCATTGTCGACGGCGGGCAGCTCTACGACGCCATGTCGGCGCGCCTGATGGACCAGGGCGTCTGCGTCTTCCGCAATTGCGCCCGCGGCACCCGGGCGCTGGTGCGCTACGTCGAAGCGCGCCTGTATGCCGATTCACTGAAGAATCGCCACTGAATTAAAACATCAACCGAGGAGAAAACCATGAGCGAAACCCTGCAAGCCGGCCTTACCGCCACCCGCCGCGTCGACATCGACCGCGAGCGCACCATCAGTTTCATGGGCGACGACTGCCGCGTCTATTCGACGCCCAACCTGCTCTATGACATTGAAATGGCCTGCCGCGACCTGCTGCTGGCGAACATCGAAGCGGGCAAGGATTCGGTCGGCACCCGCGTCGAGCTGGACCACGTCGGCGCCACGCTGATGGGCATGTGGGTCGAGATCACCGTAACGCTGACGGCGGTTGCCGGCGGCGCCGTCTCCTTCGACTTCACGGCACGTGACGCGGTGGAAGAGGTCGCCCGCGGCAAACACAACCGCTTCATCGTCGGCATCGAGAAGACGGCGCAACGCCTGCAGGCCAAGCGCGCCAAGGCGGGTTAGGTACGCTGGTGCGGCGTTGCATTCTTGACGAAACACGGGAAAAGGCACCCGTCGTTCCCGCGAAAGCGGGAACCCAGTGCATTTATCCACGAAACGCCGCTGGATTCCCGCCTTCGCGGGAATGACGAAACTGGTTCAAGAGTCGGCGCTGACGGCACGGCGACGGATGTCGCCGGTGTCCTATTCTTCGACAACGCCCGGAATATTGAGGACGTCGGTGTAGCCGAAGCGGCGGAAGTCGCGCACCCGCATCG
>CAIZKA010000126.1 GCA_903933395.1 uncultured beta proteobacterium
GCCTATTGCGACGTTGTAGCGCGTTGACAGGGGTGATATACTAAGTCATGGCTGAATCCAAACCACAGAAGGTCCAGGATGTATCAACCCGTTTATCAAAGAAACGGGGAAACGGGATTCTGAGACGAGAAGTTTGGGTGGATAGTAAAGGTAAGGTAGTCCGATACAACCTGGCGTATATCAACCACGATATCTTTCAGGGCGACAACGGACGGGTGCTGGGCTACGACAATGCCCACGGAGTTCATCACCGTCACTGCAAGGGAAAAGTGGAAGCCGTGGAATTTCAAGGTTTCGGCGATATCGAAGAGCGATTCGAAGCGGAATGGCTGGCGTTCAGCAGAAAGGGCAAGAAATGAGAACCGTGATTAAGGTAGAGGGGCCGGCCGACTTTTTTAGGCGCGGGAAGCTCGTTGCCAAGCTTGCCGATCAAGGCAAGACAATTCCAAGGGAACACATTATCGCTTTTGAAGATCCGGAAGATATGGCCCGCCTGATCACCACGGCGAAGTTGGCGCTTTTCAGAGAGGTTCGCCAGAGTGCCGGGTCCATCACTGAGCTTGCGGAGCGGCTGCATCGCGATCGTAGCGCGGTCAAGCGAGATATTGACGAGTTGGAAAAAGCCGGGCTCATCGAAGTCCAGGATATGCCGCACCCTGGACATGGGCGAAAGAAAGAAGTTCGTGCGGTGGCGGAGCAGGTGTTGTTGGCGATCTAAGTTGAAATAGGGGGCCACCGTGCCGCATCATGCGGCCTGCATATCAATCACTATTCGGACAACGCTTCTTGCAACGGCCTATTGCGTCTGCATGAGCCGCTCCGCCCGGACGATGTACCGCTCCCTAACGCCCGAAAATCCCCTTCAGCAACTCCATCGGCTGCGGCATTTTTGGCACGCCCGAACTTTCCTGCTCCTGCGCCTTGTTCCGCTCCCGGCTTGAGTCACCCGCCCTGCCCTGCGCCGCCATGCCGAGCATGCCGCTGGTGACGGCCTTGACGCGAAGTTTGACGGCCCACACGGGCTGCCACTTGGCCTTGGCATCCTTCGGCCGTGGCGGATGTGCCAGGTTCAGTTCGTCGCCGTAGGCTATCAGGCGCAGCATGCCGCCGTGCTCGCCAAAAATTCCCTTGGGCACGGTGCAGCGGGTGGTGTTGGACGCCAGCAAGACCTTTTCCTTGAGCCAGCGATCGACGGCGGCATTGGTCTGGTAATCCATCAGGCCGAAACCGGTATCCGCCAGTTCGCTGGAGGTCCACATCACCATGTCTTCCTTGCCGTTGCTGCCCATGGCGGAAACGAAGTAGGCACGCGCCGTGGCAATCGCATTCCAGCTCAGATCCGTGGCGCCGTTGCTTTCCGCCTGATCGAGTGTCAGGGGCGGCATCAGATCCTGTGCCGCGGGGATCTTGAAGCGAAAGCCGTCGGGGATGCCCTTGCCGGAAAACGCGTACTCGCCCTGCAGCGAGGCGCTGGCCGGCACCATGCGGCTGTCGTCGGGGTTGGGCCACACCGGGCGGGCGGCGGCGAGATGGGCGCCGCGCTGGGTTGCGCTGCGCCCGACAAAGAATTTGGCGAAGTCGCCGGGGCCGGCGGTCGCCATGTCGAGAATCCTCGGCTGGCCGGGGCGAATTTCGGGACCGCAGCCCCAGTAGAGCAGCATGCGCCCCTTGGGCTTTTCCGGCTCCTCGTGCCTGACGTCCTCTTCATCGCGCGGCGGCGGCGGTGCATTCTTCGGGGTCTTCAATTCCAGGGCCGGGCTCATGAAACCCTCCGGTATCGCCTGCTGCGCCTCTTCCAGATTGGGATTGGCGCGGCTGCGAACGGTCACATCCACCCAGCGCCCGGCGCTCATTGTGCGGGTGTTGCCGAAACTGTTCGAGCCGACACCCGCCTTGCCGCCGAACATGCCGCCGAGGGCGCTCATCGGGTTGCCGCCCATGCCACCCATTGGCATGCCCATCCCGGAAAATGTCGCGATGTCGATCCAGGCCTGTGCTTCGGGCGGCGCTGCGCTCTGCGCAAAAACGGTCGGCGGGATGGCAAGCAGGATCGAAAATACTGTCGCGGTCACGACATGGGCATTACCTGGCATTGGCTTCACGGGATGTCCTCCTTATGTCGGAGGAATGATACTCCCGGCGGGTCGGCTGCGGCAGAGGTCCCTGCTTACTGGTTCGCCTGAAACAGATCGACCGTTTTCGTGAAAACCTCTTCCAGCATTTCACGGGCCTTGCCGAAGTCGAGCACGGCCTCTTCGTAGGCATCGCGCGCCAGCGTATAAGCCTCGACGCGCTCTGTATTGATGCCCTCTTCGTGCAGACACCGGTACAGCACCTGGCATTCCTCGAACAGGCGATCCGCCAGCAGGCGGCGGCGCATGTAAATGCGCGCACCCTCCTGCGGCCACGGACTCATCTCCGCGTA
>CAIZKA010000127.1 GCA_903933395.1 uncultured beta proteobacterium
GATGCCGCCTGTTACACGGGTGATGCCTATCTGGCCGATTGGCCGGCGACGCTGGATGCGCTTGCAGCCCTGAAGCCGGAAAAGATGATTCCCGGCCGTGGTCCGGCGCTGATGACGCCTGAGCGGGTGCAGCAAGGCCTGGCCTACACCCGCGATTTCGTGTCGACGCTCTACCGCAGCGCGCAGGAAGCCGTGGCCCAGGGAATGGATCTGGCGGCCTGCATGGCGCACACGCGGAAGAACATGGATCCCAAGTTCGCCAGGGTGTTCATCTACGAACACTGCCTGCCCTTCGACGTGACGCGGGCTCACGATGAGGCATCCGGCATAACGGACCCGCGCATCTGGACCGCCGAGCGCGACCAGCAGATGTGGCATGCGCTGCAGGCGGCGTGACGCCGGCGCCGACTCTTGGCCGGAGACGCATCGATGCTGAAGACCTACACCTATCCCAGGTTCGAGTACACGACACCGCCTGAAATCGCCAGCGGCAGGACGCTGAAAGTGCCGGTGGTGGTTGTCGGCGCAGGACCCGTGGGCCTCGCCACCGCGCTCGACCTGGAATTGCAGGGCGTGCCGGTACTGCTGCTGGATGAGGACGATACCGTGTCGATCGGGTCGCGCGGGGTCTGCTACGCCAAGCGCGCGCTGGAAATCCTCGACCGCTATGGCGTCGGCGACGCGGTGTGCAGCAAGGGCGTGTCGTGGAACGTCGGGCGCACCTTCTTCCGCGAGCAGGAGGTGTACAACTTCAACCTCGTGCCGGAAGCCGATCATCACCGGCCGGGCATGGTCAACCTGCAGCAGTACTACCTCGAGGAATACCTCGCCGCGCGCGCTGCCTCGCGGCCGGGCATCGAACTGCGCTGGAAGAACAAGGTCGTCTCGGTGATGCAGAGCGGCAAGTCCGTCACACTCAAGGTCGAAACCGGGGATGGCTTCTACACCGTCGAGGCCGACTGGCTGATCGCCGCCGACGGCGCGCGCAGCCCGGTGCGGCGCATGCTCGGGCTGGATGTCGAAGGCAAGATCTTCATGGATCGCTTCCTCATCGCCGACGTCGTGATGAAGGCGGAATTTCCCGCCGAACGCTGGTTCTGGTTCGATCCGCCCTTCCACCCGGGGCAGTCGGTGCTGCTGCACAAGCAGACCGACAACGTCTTCCGCATCGACTTTCAATTGGGCTGGGATGCCGATCCGGAACAGGAAAAGAAGCCGGAGAATGTGCTGCCGCGGATCAAGGCCATGCTCGGCGACGAGCGCGAGTTCGAACTCGAATGGGTCAGCGTGTACACCTTCCAGTGTCGCCGCATGGGCAGCTTCAACCACGGCCGCGTGCTGTTCGTCGGCGACGCCGCGCACCAGGTTTCGCCGTTCGGCGCGCGCGGTGCCAATTCGGGCCTGCAGGATGCCGACAACCTGGGCTGGAAGCTGAAACTGGTCATTGATGGCAAGGCGCCGGAAAAGCTGCTCGACAGCTACAGCGAGGAGCGGGTGTTCGCCGCCGACGAGAACCTGATGAATTCCACGCGCTCGACCGATTTCATCACGCCCAAGAGCCGTGTCAGCCGGACCTTCCGCAATGCGGCGCTGAGCCTGGCGAAGAACCATGCCTTCGGCCGCGCCCTGGTGAATTCGGGGCGCTTGTCGGTGCCGTCTTTCCTCACGGCTTCGAGCTTGAATACGCCGGATAGCGAGACCGAAACCTTTGCCGGTCGCATGCTGCCGGGAGCGCCGCTGGACGATGCCCCCGTGCTGGAAAACGGCGAGGAAGGCTGGTTGCTGAGCAGGGTCGGCGGTCAGTTCTGCGTCATGTATTTCGCCGACGATCCGGCGGCGATCGACGCCGCGACCATCGCCGCGCTCACCGGTCTGTCGGGCGGCGGCATTGCGGTGCAGCCCGTGGTGATCTCGCGCCGGGCCGGTAAGCTTCCCGGCGGCATCGTGCATCTCGAAGACCGGCGCGGTGTCTTCGCCAAACGCTACGATGCCAGGCCCGGCACGGTCTATCTGGTGCGTCCCGACCAGCATGTCGCCGCGCGCTGGCGCAGTTTCGACGCGGACAGGCTCGGGGCCGCCGTCGCCCGGGCGACGTGCAATGACTGAAAGGTAGGCCAATCATGTCCATCAATCTGAATCCCAATTTCTCGGAAGCTGGCAAGCGCTACTTCAGCGCCTATTCGCCCGCTGACGATTTCTATGAACTGCTGATCAACACCCACCGCGACTTGACCGATGAACAATCGGAACTGCTCAATGCCCGCCTGATCCTGCTGCTCGCCAACCACATCGGCGACATCGGCACGCTGCGCGAAGCGCTCAAGCTTTCCCGCGAAGGAGTCTGAACATGACCGGTCTCATCAGGAAAGTTCACCACGTCGCCTACCGCTGCAAGGATGCGAAGCAGACCGTGGAGTGGTATGGCAAGTACCTGGGGATGGACTTCATCCTCGCCATTGCCGAGGACGCCGTGCCCTCGACCGGCGAAGCCGATCCCTACATGCACGTGTTCCTCGACGCGGGCGCCGGCAACATCCTCGCCTTCTTCGAACTGCCGACCAAGCCGGAAATGGGGCGCGATCAGAACACGCCGGCCTGGACCCAGCATCTGGCGCTGGAAGTGGGCAGCATGGAGGAGATGATGGCTGCCAAGGCCAGGCTCGAGGCCGACGGCATCGAGGTGGTCGGCCCGACCGACCATGCGCTGTTCCAGTCGATCTACTTCTTTGACCCCAGCGGTCACCGGCTCGAACTGGCGGTCAACACGCACACGCCCGAAATGATGAAGCGGCTCGACGAGGTGAAGTGGGACATGATCAACGAGTGGGCGGTCACCCGCAAGGCGCCGCAGCACGCGCGCTGGATGCACGATGGCAGTTACAAGAACTGGGGCCGGTCATGAAACTGGCGACGCTCAAGCAAGGCGGGCGTGACGGCACGCTGGTGGTGGTGAGCCGCGACCTGACGCGCTGCCAGACCGTGGAGGGCATCGCCCGGACGCTGCAGTCGGCACTCGACGACTGGGATGCGGTGCGGCCCGGGCTGGAAGCCGTGTATGAGGCGCTCAACCACGGCGCAGCGCGCCACGCCATTGCCTTCGATCCGCGGCAATGCCACAGCCCCCTGCCGCGCGCCTATCAGTGGGTCGACGGCTCGGCCTACATCAACCACGTCGAACTGGTGCGCAAGGCCCGCGGCGCCGAACTGCCGCCGGAGTTCCACGTCGATCCGCTGATGTACCAGGGCGGCTCCGACAGCTTCCTCGGGCCATGTGATCCGGTGCTGGCCTGCGACGAAGCATGGGGCATCGACTTCGAAGCCGAGGTGGCGGTGGTGACCGGCGACGTTCCGCTCGGCGCCACGCTCGAACAATGTACGCAGCAGATCCGCCTGCTGATGCTGGTCAACGATGTCAGCCTGCGCGACCTGATTCCGGCCGAACTGGCCAAAGGCTTCGGCTTCGTCCAGTCCAAGCCGGCTTCGGCCTTTTCGCCGGTGGCGGTCACGCCCGGCGAGTTGGGTGCGGCGTGGAAAGACACGAAACTGCATCTGTCGCTCGAGGTGGAGTTGAACGGCAAGCCCTTTGGGAAGCCGAATGCCGGTGAGGACATGACCTTCAATTTCGCCCGGCTCGTCGCGCATCTGGCAAAGACGCGCGAACTCGAGGCCGGCTCGGTCATCGGTTCGGGTACCGTGTCGAACAAGCAGGGCGGATTGTTCGGTTCCTCGGTAGCGAACGGCGGCGTCGGCTATTGCTGCATCGCCGAGCTGCGCATGTACGAAACCATCGAAGAAGGAAAGGCGAAGACACCCTACATGCGTTTCGGCGATCGCGTCAGGATAGAAATGCGGGATGGCGACGGTTCCAGCATTTTCGGCGCCATCGATCAGGTGATCCAGCGCCACGATCCAAAAGCCTGACAGGCACGGAAATCCTGATGGCGGCGGGTGACCGCGGCTATGCCTGGTTTTGCCTGAGGATTTCGATCAGAAACAGGATTTCCTCGGCCACCGATTGCGGGAATCCGGCACGCGCGCCCTCGCGATGGTCTTCCAGGAGGTGCCGCAGGTAAGTGATGCACTCCTCCGGCTGCGACCAGATTTTCTGCACATGTTCGGACACGCGCGAGAAATTCTCGAGCGCCGGTGCCTGGTTCCCGGCTGGCTTGCTCCATTCCTCGGCCTGGATGTTGAAATGCGTGCGCAGTTTCTCGGCGGTCTCGGCGAACTCCTTCTTGAGCCCCCGGCTGCGGTAGATGCCTAGCAGTTTCAGCCAGTGGTAGACCGCATGGCGCGGGTGGGTTTCGATGTACTCGATCAGCGCCTGCGCCGCACCCTGCTCGAGGCCCATCGACAGCATGATTTCGGCCAGTTGCAGGGTCGGTTCGACATTGGTTTCGGTCTCCGCCGGAGTTTCCGGAGGTTTGGAAGCGCTCACCGGCGGTACCGCCTGCAAACGTGCATTTTCGCGCGCCACCACTTCGGGGTCGGCTTCTTCCAGCGAAAAGTCGATAACCATGGTGTCGTTCGCGTTAAAGGTTTCGGCAGGTTTGGGTTCCGGCGGATTGAGTGATGCTGATGCGACGGGTTCTGCTGCAGCAGCCGGTTCCGGGTCAGGTGCCGCTGCGGGTGCTTGCCCGAACTCGAGGTGGGGTACCTCATCGACGGGTTTTTCCGGAGTCGAGGCAACCGGCTCGTGCGCTGTGACCGGCGGCAGGTTCGACGGGCCGGACGGGTCTTCCGCGAGGGGCGCCTTGGTCAAGGGGGGCGATGCTGGCAGGACCGGCGGCGGCGACGTCGTCGCACCGGGCGGCGCATTTTCACGCGACGGCGAAGACCCTGTTTGAAGTCCGGTGGCCGGCCGCCGCCGGCGGAACCACCAGATTGCCACAAGGGCAAGCGCCGCGATGTTGGCTGCCGCCAGACGCAAGTCGTAGCCGCTTGAGCCCGCGGTTTCTGCCGCAACAGGGACAGCGACCGGGGCCGTCGCGGCGGCGGGTTTATATGCCGGCATGTTGCTGATCAGGCGCCCGACCTCGCTTATGCCGGTTTCCAGTCGCCGCAGCTTGTCGAGCATTTCATGGACGCTGCGCGTTTCTTCCACACCTGCGAGCCCCGCCCGCCACTCGATGCGCAACACCGAGCGTTCGTCTTCCGACACCCGGCCAAGCCGGCGGACGTCGATCTGATCGCTGCGCCGCAATGCCGGATCGGGGTTTGCGGCCAGCGTCACCGAAGGCAGAAGCACCAAAGTCGCGAGGGCGGCACCGAGCCCGCAGATATGCAATTGGCAACTTGGAAAAGTGGCGGCCGCAGGCTTTGACATCGACTTGGAGAGGGCTATAGTCCTGCCATTCTAGTCTCCGCCGGGCCTGCACGCTTTGCCCGAGCAGGGACCGGCAAGCCCTCCAAATTGCTTTTTTACAGGACAGCCATGAAGCTCTACAGCTACTTTCGCAGTTCCGCCAGTTTTCGGGTGCGCATAGCGCTGGCGCTCAAGGGCATCGACTACGAATATGCTGCGGTGCACCTATTGCAAGGGGGAGGCCAGCAGTTCGCCGACGGATTCAAAGCAATGAACCCGGCGGCGCTGGTGCCGGTACTGGATGACGACGGCACGGTATTGACGCAATCCCTGGCGATCATCGAGTACCTCGACGAGACACGGGCGCAACCCCCGCTGCTTCCCGCCACGGCGGCAGACCGGGCGCGGGTGCGGGCGATCGCGCTGACGATTGCCTGCGAGATCCATCCGCTCAACAACCTGCGGGTGCTGGGCTACCTCAAAAAATCCCTCGACATTGCCGAGGAACAGAGAAATGCCTGGTATCGCCATTGGGTCGAGACCGGCTTGGCCTGCGTGGAGGCGATGCTGGCCGGCGACCCGCGTACCGGCGTTTGCTGCCATGGAGATACGCCGACCCTGGCCGACATCTGCCTGGTGCCGCAGATCTTCAACGCGCAGCGCTTCAAGGCCCGGCTCGATCATGTGCCGACGGTGATGCGCATCCACGAACACTGCCTGACCCTGCCGGCGTTCGCCAGATCGGTGCCGGCGGAGCAGCCCGACGCGGAATGATCAGGCCTTAAGGCGGCCGGCGAACACCTTGCGCAGCTTCGCCGCCTTCGGCGCCACGACAGCCTGACAGTAGCCCTGCAGGGGGTTGTTGGCGTAGTAATTCTGGTGGTGGTCCTCGGCAGGCCAGAAAGTCGGCGCCGGCGACACGGCGGTCACGATGTCTCCGGACCATATTTTTGCCGCTGCGAGTTCCGCAATCAGGGCGCGTGCGATGTTTTCCTGTTCGTCGCCGTGCGTGAATATCACCGAGCGGTATTGGGTCCCGATGTCATTGCCCTGTCGGTCGAGCGTGGTCGGATCGTGGATGGCGAAGAAGGCCGTGAGCAGGGTGCGGTAGTCGATCAAGGCGGGATCGAAGCGGACCTCGACCACCTCGGCATGGCCGGTCCGGCCCGAACACACGCTGGGGTAATCGGGATTGTCCGTGCTGCCGCCGGCATAACCGGAGACGACCGACTCGACGCCCACGAGTTGCACCAGGGCGGCTTCGAGACACCAGAAGCAGCCGCCGCCGAGGGTAGCCAGTTCGCTTGAACGTCCCGTGCTGTCGTCTTTGTTCACTCGACTCTCCCGCAACGCAAGGTGATGGGCCAGGCAATGGTCTTCCGGGCTTCCGGGGCGGGCCAGAATTCCTTCAGCCGTTCTCCCAGCTTCACACAGGGATCGACGCCGGTCTCCTTGATGCAGCGCTGCGTCGACGACCAGGTACGAAGATAGGCGAGTACCTCCTCCAGCGTCAAGTCGAGCCGGATCTCGAAATCCGGCGTCTCGATGTCGGCGCAGGGAAAGGGCATGCCGCGGTAGCCGAGGTCGACCCAGCGTCGCTCGGGCGGCCACCAGGCGCCGACCGTGTTGATCGAGTAGTCCCTGATGATGGCGCTGAGTTCCGGGTCGCCGTGCAGCAGCGTGTAGGTCCAGGCGGCGAACAGGCCGCCCGGCTTGAGTACCCGCCGCACCTCGGCGTAGAAACTGTCGTTGCAGAACCAGTGCAGGGCCTGCGCAACCACGACCAGATCGCAGCTGTGATCGGCCAGGCCGCTGGCTTCGGCCGGCGCCAGGCGGTAGTCGATGCGGGGATGGGGCTTGGCCTGGGCCAATTGCTCCGCGGAAAAATCCGTGGCGTGAATGCGCCCGAAATGGTCCGTCAGCGCCAGTGCCGCCTGACCGTTGCCCGTGGCGCAATCCCAGGCCAGGTCATGCGCCAGGCATTGCCGGGCCAGCCAGGCGAACAGCTCGGGAGGATAGGTCGGCCGGTGCCGCGCATAGTCGGCCGCATGGGCCGAAAAGTGGTCGGTAGCCAGAACTATCAGACCCGCTCGATGATGATCGCGATACCCTGGCCGACGCCGATGCACATGGTACACAAGCCATAGCGGCCCCCCGTGCGATGCAACTGGTACATCGCCGTTGTCACCAGGCGCGCTCCGCTCATGCCCAGCGGATGGCCGATGGCGATGGCGCCGCCGTTGGGGTTGACGCGCGCATCGTCGTCGGCCAGCCCGAGGTCCCGGGTGACCGCCAGGCCCTGGGCGGCGAAGGCTTCGTTGAGCTCGATGACATCCATCTGGTCGAGCCGCAGCCCGGTCTGTGCCAGCAGCTTCTTCACCGCCGGCGCCGGGCCGAAGCCCATGATGCGCGGCGCCACGCCGGCCGTTGCCATCGCGACCACCCGGGCTTTTGGCGTCAGGCCGTGGGTCCTGGCGGCGGCCTCGGAGGCGATCAGCAGCGCGCAGGCGCCGTCATTGACGCCCGACGCATTGCCGGCCGTGACCGTGAGTTCGGGACCGTTGATGCCCTTGAGCTTGGCCAACTGCTCCGGCGTAGTGTCCGGACGAGGGTGTTCGTCGGTGTCGAAAATCTTCGGCTCGCCCTTCTTCTGGGCGATCTCGACCGGGACGATTTCGTCCCTGAAGCGGCCGGCGGCGTGGGCGGCACCCCAGCGCTGTTGCGAGCGCAGGGCGAAGGCGTCCTGGTCGGCGCGGGCAATCTTGAATTCGGCGGCGACGTTGTCGGCGGTCTCCGGCATGGAGTCCACGCCGTACTGCTGCTTCATCAGCTTGTTGATGAAACGCCAGCCTATCGTGGTGTCATAGACCGCGTTGCTGCGCGAATAGGCGCTGTCAGCCTTGGGCATGACGAAGGGCGCGCGGCTCATGCTTTCGACGCCGCCGGCGATCATCAGCGCCGTTTCGCCGGCCTTGATCGCGCGGGCTGCCGTGCCGACGGCATCCATGCCGGAGCCGCACAGGCGGTTGATCGTCGTGCCGGGCACGGCCACCGGCAGTCCGGCCAGCAGCCCGGCCATGCGCGCCACATTTCGGTTGTCCTCGCCGGCCTGGTTGGCGCAGCCGTAGATGACATCCTCGACCTGCTGCCAATCGACCTTGCCATTCCTGGCGATCAGGGCCTTGATCGGCAGCGCCGCCAGGTCGTCAGTGCGTATACCGGACAGCGTGCCGCCGTAACGGCCGATCGGGGTGCGGATGGCGTCGCAGATAAAGGCTTGCGGGTTCATGCGGACTCGCTTTCGTCAAAAAAGTGTCCCTTGATGCGGGTGGACCGGCCCCGAAACACGGCAATCACCTTGCCGTCCTGGTTGGTGACCTCGATATCGTAGATTCCGCTGCGGCCGCCCTGGTGGCGCGCGCCACCCTTGGCCGTCAGCGTATCACCGAGATGGGCGGGGGCGATGAAGTTGATGTCGACACCGGCCGCCACGGCGCGGTGGTTGAAGCTGTTGCAGGCATAGGCGAAGTTGGTGTCGGCCAGGGCGAAAATGTAGCCGCCGTGGCAGATGCCGTGACCATTGACCATGTCCTGGCGCACTTTCATGGTTACGACGGCGCCACCGGGCGTGGTGCTGGCGATGGTCAGTCCCAGACCGCGCGCGGCGTGGTCGTCCGGCCACATGACCTCGGTGCAGCGTTCGGCAATCTGTTGCGGTGTCAGTCCCATCATTCGCCCTTGAAATTCGCGTTGCGTTTTTCCATGAAGGCGGCAACACCTTCCCGGTAGTCGTGGCCGAATCCCAGCTCCTGCTGGCTGGCACGTTCCAGTTCGAGTTGCTGCTCGAGGCTGTTGCCGCTGCTGGCGTAGAGCGCCTGTTTGGTGCGCGCCAGGCCCTTGGTCGGCGCGGTGCTGAAATGCACGGCCAGTCTTTCGGCTTCCGCCATCAACTTGTCGTCATCGAGACACTTCCAGATCAGGCCCCAGCTTTCGGCCTGCTCGGCGGAAAGCTTGTCGCCGAGCATGGCCAGGCCCATGGCGCGGGCGGTGCCGACCAGACGCGGCAGCGCCCAGGTGCCGCCGGCATCGGGTACCAGCCCGAGCTTGCAGAACGCCTGAATGAAGGAGGCCGAGCGCGCGGCCAGCACGATGTCGCAGGCCAGTGCGATGTTGGCCCCGGCCCCGGCGGCTACGCCATTCACGGCGCAGATGACGGGCATTTCCAGGGAGCGCAAGGACAGGACCAGCGGCTTGTAGTAGGTCTCGATGCTGTATCCGAGATCGACCGGCTCGCTGCCGGCCGACACGTTGCGGTCGGACAGATCCTGGCCGGCGCAGAAGCCGCGCCCGGCACCGGTCAGCAGCAGCACGCGGGCATTCCCGTCGCGGGTCCGGGTCAGTGCCTCGCGCAGTTCCAGATGCATCTCGGCATTAAAACTGTTAAGCCGGTCAGGACGGTTCAGCGTGATCCGCGCGATGTTGCTCTCGAGCGAGAAAATGATGTGTTGGTAGCTCATGGACGAGGCTCTTGGATCGATCATACGGGGTTGGCGGGGACGCTGCGCTGGCGAAAGTCCTGATCCTGTTTCTGCATGTCACGCTCCACACTTTGTGCCGGCGCACCGCACCCGGACTATAGAAGCATTTCGCGGTCGGCAGCAAAAGGATGCAGGAGAGGTAATAGTTGATGCTTAAATAGTAGTGATTTAATTATGACACAAAACCATCCTGCAATGTACAATGAAAATGTATCATGTCGCCATCCCCGTGAAACGGGGGAGCCCTGGAAACGAGCAGGGGCAAGGGCCGCGAAGCTTTACCGGCGGCTTCCCATCCGCAAATCGTCATAAACCAATAAACAGCAATTCCCCCGGAGAACCGACATGTCGCATCCAATGTTCGACAAACACCAGGCCCTGCTGCAGCAGGCCGTTGCCGCGATCGAAACGCGGGGCTACTGGAGCCCCTATCCCGAAGGCCCGCGCGCCTATGGCGAGACCGCCATCGAGGACGGGCGCAAGGCCTTCGAGGCCCATCGCGGCGCGCAGTTCGACCTTGACCAGCCCGGAGTAGTCGGCCACGGCGGCGCGGAAGTTTCGCCCTTCGGGCTGACGCTGAACATCGCGTATCCGCGCTGCTCCGCAGACGCCCTGATCGCGGCGGCCAAAACCGCAATGCCCGGCTGGATCAATGCCGGAGCCGACACCCGGGCTGGCGTCTGCCTGGAAATCCTGTCGCGCTTGAACGTCCGCAGTTTCGAAATGGCGCATGCCGTGATGCACACCACCGGCCAGGCCCTGATGATGGCTTTTCAGGCCGCCGGGCCGCACGCCCAGGATCGCGGCCTCGAAGCCGTGGCCTCTGCCTGGCGCGAAATGAAGCATGTGCCGGACATGGCGCTCTGGGAAAAGCCCCAGGGCAAGAATCCGCCGCTGAAGATGGAAAAGAAATTCACCATCATGCCGCGCGGCGTGGCGCTGGTGATCGCCTGCTCGACCTTCCCGACCTGGAACGGCTACCCGGGGATTTTCGCCAGCCTGGTCACCGGCAACCCCGTCATCGTCAAGGCACACCCGACGGTCATCCTGCCGCTCGCCATCAGCGTCGCCGTTGCGCGCCAGGTATTGAAGGAGGCCGGCTTCGATCCGAACCTGATCAGCCTGCTGATCGATGACCAGGTGGCGCCCGTCGCCAAGGAAGTTGCGATGAGTCCCGCGGTACGGCTGATCGACTACACCGGAGGTCCCGATTTCGGCAACTGGCTCGAAACCAACTGCCGCCATGCCTTGGTGTACACGGAAAAGGCCGGCGTGAATTGCATCGTGGTCGATTCGATCGACGACTACAAGGCGATGCTGAA
>CAIZKA010000128.1 GCA_903933395.1 uncultured beta proteobacterium
CGAGGAAGTCGCGGTCGTGCGAAATCAGGATCAGCGTGCCGGGATAGCTCTTCAGCCACTCTTCGAGCCAGATGATGGCGTCCAGATCGAGGTGGTTGGTCGGCTCGTCGAGCAGCAGCAGGTCCGAGCGGCACATCAGCGCGCGGGCAAGGTTCAGGCGTACGCGCCAGCCGCCGGAGAACTCGGCCACCGGACGCCGGAAATCCTCGTCGGAGAAACCCAGGCCATGCAGCAGGGCGGCGGCGCGCGCCGGCGCGGCGTAGCCGTCGATCTCGCCCAGGCGCGAATGCAGCAGGCCGATCTGCTCCCCGGCATGCTCGTCATCGTGGTGCGCCTCGGCGGCGACGAGGTCACGCTCGATCTGGCGCAGTTCGGTGTCGCCGTCGAGCACGAAGTCGAGCGCCGCATCGGGCAGTGCCGGCGTGTCCTGGGCGACATGGGCCAGCACCCAGCCCGGGGGCCGCTCGAGGTCGCCGCGGTCGGCGTGCAGTTCGCCGCGCAGCAGGCCGAGGAAGGACGACTTGCCGCAGCCGTTGGCGCCGGTGAGACCGACTTTCCAGCCCGGATGAAGCTGCATCGAGGCGCCGGTGACCAGCGCCTCGCCGTTGCGGGAAAAACCCAGGTCGCGCAGAAGAATCATAAGAGTCGGATCGGTGAAGCGTTGTGGTGGTGGTAGCCGCGACGGCCTTCATAGCAGGCGGAGATGTTCCTCATGTCGGCGGCTTCGTCGCCGCTGAGCATGATGCTGGCCAGGAGGCCGACTTCGCGCTTGCCGTAATCGACGGTGGCCATGACGACCGGCACCCCTGCGGCCAGAGCGATGCGGTAGAAGCCGGATTTCCAGCCGGCCTGCAGGCTGCGCGTGCCCTCGGTGGCGATGATCAGGTGGAACTCGTCGCGCGTGCGGAATTCCTCCGCCAGCCGCTCGACGAAGCCGGTGCGCTCGCGCCGGTTCACCGCTACGCCGCCAAGCCCGCGCATGACCGGACCGAGGATGCCGCGAAACAGCGTGTCCTTCGCCACCCACTGCGCGCCGTAGGGCAGCGCGGCCAGTGCCAGCAGTGTCATCGGAAAATCCCGGTTCGAGGTGTGCGGATAGGCGATCACCACGGCTTTCGCCGGCCGCTGCGGCAAGTCGAGCAGCTTCCAGCCCATGAGCTTGAGGATCAGGCGGGCGGGGCCGCGCAGCAAATTCATTCCGGACTCACCGCCAGGCGGAAACGTTTGCGTCCCGGCAAGCGGTAGGTTTCGAAGTCGTTGCGATCGAGGGTCCACACCGTATGGATGCCGGTGCTCATGGCGGCGACCACCAGCGAGGCATCGGCGAGATCCATCGGCCGGTCGGCATACTTTTCGATCCAGTCGATGGCGCGCACCAGTTCGTCGCGTCCGAGCGGCAGCAGTTCTAGGCCGCCGCGGTCGATCCAGCGATACAGCGGCAGCGTGGCGGATACCGAAGGTGCGAGGTGCGAGAACTCGGTGAGGACCGCCCAGGTCGTGACCAATCTGCCGCGATACGCCGCGAGAAAGGACTTGCATTCCTGATGGGCGTTGTCACGCTTGTCCGCCAGCGCGACCAGCGGACCCGTATCGACGAGCAGTGAACTCACGCCGCCGGCTTCTTGCCGTGCTTTTTGCGGATCGTTGCGGCGACGCGTTCCTTGGTGCCGCCGGCGGGCTTTTTGCCGCCGCCTGCGCTCTTGCCGGCGCTGTTGCCACCCAGGCAGCCGATGAAACCGGCTTCCTGCGCCAGTTCGTAGGGCGTGCGTTCCGTCTGCGTGCCCATGAAGCGCTGCTCCAGCAATTCGACAATCACTTCCGACTTGGTGCGCTTCGCCTCGACGCAATACGTCGCCAGCGCCTGTTCAACGCGGAGGGGAAGGCGAACGGTGGTGGTCATGGCGGCGGCTCCTGAAGTTGGCTTGTATTAACTGTAATACAAGTCGGCGCATCCCGCAAGCAAGGCCATCATCCGAGGCCCTGGCTGGCGAGGTATTCCTCGTAGCTGCCGCGGTAGTCGATGATGGTCCGGTCCGGCTTGATGTCGATGATGCGCGTCGCCAGCGAGGAGACGAACTCGCGGTCGTGTGAAACAAAAATCAGCGTGCCCGGGTATTTCTCCAGCGCGGTGTTGAGCGACTCGATGGATTCCATGTCGAGGTGGTTGGTCGGCTCGTCCATCAGCAGCACGTTGTTCCTGAGCAGCATCAGCTTGCCGAACAGCATGCGCCCCTGCTCGCCGCCGGAAATCACATTCACCGGTTTCTTCGCTTCGTCGCCGGAGAACAAGAGCCGCCCCAGCGTGCCGCGCACCAGGGTTTCGACATCGCCGCCCTCGTAGCCTCCGGCGCGCACCCATTGCACAATCCATTCTGTCAGCGGCGTCTTGGCGGCGAAGTCGGCCGCATGGTCCTGGGCGAAGACGCCGGGGCGGGCCTTCTCCGCCCATTTCACCTTGCCGCCCTGAGGTGTCAGGCCGCCCAGCTTTTCGCCGGCCAAGAGGCGCAGCAGCGTGGTCTTGCCGACGCCGTTCTCGCCGATGATGGCGACCTTGTCGCCGGCTTCGATGCTCATCGACAGCGACTTGATGATCGGCACCTTGGGCTCGTAGCCGAAGCCGAGATTCTCGATCTCGCAGGCCAGGCGATGCAGCTTCTCCTTCTCGTCGTAGTCGAAGCGGATCCACGGATACTGGCGCGACGAAGGCTTGATGTCCTCGGGGCGGATCTTCTCGATGAGTTTCAGGCGGCTGGTGGCCTGGCGCGCCTTGGACTTGTTGGCCGAGAAGCGCCGGACGAAGCCCTGCAGGTCGGCGACCCGTTCCTTGGCCTTGGTATTGGCCGAGACCTGGCGCTCGCGGGCGACGGTGGAGGCTTCCATGAAGTCGTCGTAATTGCCGCCATAGACCTTGATCGTGCCGTAGTCCAGGTCGGCCATGTGGGTGCAGACCTGGTTCAGGAAATGGCGGTCGTGGCTGATGATGATCATCGTCGACTCGCGCTCGTTGAGGATGTCCTCCAGCCACCTGATGGTGTTGATGTCGAGGTTGTTGGTCGGCTCGTCGAGCAGCAGGATGTCGGGGTTGGCGAACAGGGCCTGCACCAGCAGCACGCGCAGCTTCCAGCCCGGCGCCACTTCGCTCATCGGCCCGTTGTGCTGTTCGATGGGGATGCCGGCGCCCAGCAGCAGCTCGCCGGCGCGCGATTCGGCGGTGTAGCCGTCGTACTCGGCGAAATGCGATTCGAGGTTGGCGGCGCGCATGTAGTCGTCTTCGGTCGCCTCCGGGTTGGCGTAGATCGCGTCGCGCTCGGACATGCAGGCCCACATGTCGGCGTGGCCCATCATCACCACGTCGAGCACGCGCACGTCCTCGTAGGCGAACTGGTCCTGCTTGAGATAGGCCATGCGCTCGCCGGGATCGAGCGAGACGTTGCCGGCGGAAGATTCCAGCACGCCGGCCAGGATCTTCATGAAGGTGGTCTTGCCCGAGCCGTTGGCGCCGATCAGGCCGTAGCGGTTGCCTTCGCCGAACTTGACCGAGACGTTTTCGAAAAGCGGCTTGGCGCCGAACTGGATGGTGACGTTTGATGCGACGAGCATGGGAGTGCAACCGGTTGATGCGCCGGGGGAATTCGGCGAGGGCCGTATTCTACTTGGTGCCGGGCCAGGAGTCGGCGCCGGCGGGACGGCGGCCGGTGCATTTTCCCGGTTAAGGCGACCCTGAACGGGGGCTGCCGGGCCCCGGCGTCACCTGCTTATCGCGGCCGTTCAGGGTTGCCGGCTCAACTCGGCCCACTCCGCGTCGGTGAAGACCCGTGAGCGGGTATGGAATGCCTTGCCCTCCGGGCCCTCCAGCGAAAAGGTGCCGCCGGTACCTTCGACGACGTCGATGATGAGCTGGGTGTGCTTCCAGTATTCGTATTGCGACGTGCTCATGTAGAAAGGGCAGCCGCCGATATCGCCGAGATGGACGTCGCCGGCGCCGATGGTCAGTTCGCCGGGCAGATAGCAATTGGCCGCGCTGTTGTCGCAGCAGCCCCCCGACTGGTGGAAGAACACCGGACCATGCTTGGCCTTGAGGAACTCGATGAGTTCGAGCGCGGCAGGTGTGGCGATGACTTTGTCGACCATGATCGTCTCCAAAAAAACGGGGGCGACATGGCGTCGCCCCCGCAGGCTCAATGCAGCATCGAGCGGAGCATCAGAAGAAACCCAGTTTCTGCTCGGCGTAGCTGACCAGCAGGTTCTTGGTCTGCTGGTAGTGGTCGAGCATGACCTTGTGCGTCTCGCGGCCGATGCCCGATTCCTTGTAGCCGCCGAAGGCCGCGTGCGCGGGGTAGGCGTGGTAGCAGTTGGTCCAGACGCGACCGGCCTTGATGGCGCGGCCCATGCGGTAGGCGACGTTGCCGTTGCGGCTCCAGACGCCGGCGCCGAGGCCGTAGATCGTGTCGTTGGCGATCGCCAGGGCCTCGGCCTCGTCCTTGAAGGTGGTCACGGCGAGCACCGGCCCGAAAATTTCCTCCTGGAAGACGCGCATCTTGTTGTGGCCCTTGAAAAGGGTCGGCTGCACGTAATAGCCGCCTTCCAGATCGCCCGCCAGCTTCGCCTGTGCGCCGCCGGCCAGCAACTGGGCGCCTTCCTGCTTGCCCAGGTCGAGGTAGGAGAGGATCTTGGTCAGTTGTTCCTTGGAGGCCTGGGCGCCGATCATGGTGTCGGTATCGAGCGGATTGCCCTGCTTGATGGCCTTGACGCGGGCCAGGCAGCGCTCCATGAACTTGTCGTAGATGGATTCCTGGATCAGCGCGCGCGACGGGCAGGTGCACACTTCGCCCTGATTGAAGGCGAACAGCACCAGGCCCTCGATGGCCTTGTCGAGGAAGCCGTCGTCCTTGTCCATGACGTCGGCGAAGAAGACGTTGGGCGACTTGCCGCCGAGTTCCAGCGTGGCGGGGATCAGGTTGTTGGCGGCCGCCTGGGCGATGACGCGGCCGGTGGAGGTGGAGCCGGTAAACGCGATCTTGGCGATGCGCTTGCTGGTCGCCAGCGGCATGCCGGCTTCGCGGCCGTAGCCATTGACGATGTTGAGTACGCCCGGCGGCAGCAGGTCGGCGATCAGTTCGGCCAGGATCAGGATGCTGATCGGCGTCGATTCGGCGGGCTTCAGCACCACGCAGTTGCCGGCGCCTATGGCGGGGGCGAGCTTCCAGGCGGCCATCAGGATCGGGAAGTTCCACGGAATGATCTGGCCGACGACACCGAGCGGCTCATGGTAGTGATAGGCGACGGTATTCTCGTCGATGTCGCTCAAGGCGCCTTCCTGGGCGCGGAGGCAACCGGCAAAGTAGCGGAAGTGATCCGCCGAAAGCGGTATGTCGGCGTTCAGGGTTTCGCGGATCGGCTTGCCGTTGTCCACGGTCTCGGCGTAGGCCAGCAGCTCGAGGTTGGCATCGATGCGGTCCGCTATCTTCAGCAGGAGGTTGGCGCGCGCGGCCGGCGCGGTCTTGCCCCAGGCGTCGGCGGCGGCATGGGCGGCGTCGAGCGCCAGTTCGATGTCCTCGGCGCCGGAGCGGGCTACCTGGGTGTAGGTCTTGCCGTTGATCGGGGTGATGACGTCGAAGTACTGACCCTTGACCGGTGCGACCCACTTGCCGCCGATGAAATTGTCGTAGCGGGCCTTGTAGGCGATTTTTGCACCGGCGGTACCGGGGGGGGCGTAAATCATGCTGTTTTCTCCAATGTTGTGTTTGATCGAGGCGGTTCCCTTGCGGGTCAATACCTCTATCAAGCCCCGTGCCAGCCGCGCCGCCTCGCCCCACTGCCTTGAATCGGCGCTGTTTTCGGGAAATTGCCGGACGTAATCCGCTGGCGCTGCGGCGTTCCACGAATTGACACCTGTCACGGAATTTGACAGTTGGACATCTGGTTGCCGGCTGCCTATTGGCGTATTCCGGTATCGCTGTCTATGCTCCCGGACAAGGGCGAAGGCCCGTGGAGGAGACGCTATGCCAAGATCATTGTCCGTGCCGATGCTGAGCCAGGCCCGCCGGCATCTGCTGGAGCACGGCCAGTGCCTGGCCGGTGCGCCGGACGATCACATTGCGCGCTCATGGAGGCGCAGCCTCGAAGCCGGCCTGTCGCCGGCCGGGTGCACACCGGATCCGGCAGCGGACCTCTGCGGGCATGAGCTGCGCCGGATGCTGGAGTGCAACCACGAACTGCTCGCCCACTCGCGACCGGTGATGGAGCATCTGTTCGCACAGGTCCGTCATACCCGGAGCATGGTCATCCTGGCCGACAATCGCGGCACGCTGCTGCAGACCCTGGGCGACCCGGATTTTTGCGGCAAGGCCGAGCGCGCGGCGCTGGTTTCCGGAGCCTCGTGGCATGAACGGCACCGCGGTACCAACGCCATCGGCATTGCCTTGGCCGAGACCAGCGGCGTCGAAGTCACCGGCGCCGAGCATTTCCTCGAGCGCAACGGCTTTCTGACCTGTGCCGCCTCGCCGATCATGGCCTCCGGCGGGACGCTGGCGGGGATCCTCGACATTTCCGGTGATCAGCGCAGCCGGCATCCGCATACCCGGGGCCTGGTCGGCATGGCGGCGCGAATGATCGAGAACCGCCTCGTCATTGCCGATGGCCAGAGCAGCATCCGCCTGCACCTGCATCCGCAACCCGAAGGCATCGGTACCGTCGCGGAAGGCATCATTCTCGTTTCGCCCGAAGGCCGCATCACGGGCGCCAACCGCACCGGGCTCGACATGCTGGGCCTGGCACCGGCGGATCTCGGAACCATCCCGCTCGCGGCCGCAATCGACGTGACCCTCGACGAACTGATCTCCCGCGACAGGCGTTGCCGCGGGCTGCCGATGCAACTGAGCCTGCATGACGGTGCGAGGCTTTTCGTCCAGGTTCATGCCGCGGCGGCGCCGTCGGCCGGGCGGTCCCCTGCCGCTCCGGCGGCGGCGGACGATGCCCTGGCCAGGCTGGACACCGGTGACTTGCGCTGGCGCAGCGCGGCCGACAGGGTCCGGCGCGTCTCGGGGAAGCCCATTCCGGTGCTGATTCAGGGGGACTCCGGGGTCGGCAAGGAACTGTTTGCCCGTGCCGCGCACGACAGCGGTCCGCGCCGCGACGGTCCCTTCGTCGCCATCAATTGCGCTGCGGTGCCGGAGAACCTGATAGAGGCGGAGCTGTTCGGGTACGCCGGCGGCGCCTATACCGGCGCACGACGCGAAGGCAGCCGCGGGCGTTTGCGTGAAGCACACGGCGGCACGCTCTTCCTGGATGAAATCGGCGACATGCCGCTGGCCATGCAGACACGCCTGCTGCGCGTACTGCAGGAGCGGCAGATTACGCCGCTCGGCGGCGGCCGGGCGGTGGATGTCGACTTTGCGCTGATCTGCGCCAGCCATCGCAATCTGCGCCAGGCTTCAGAGCAGGGGAGTTTTCGCAGCGACCTCTATTACCGCATCAACGGTTTGACCGTGAGTCTTCCGGCTTTGCGCGAGCGCAGCGATTTCCTGGTACTGACGCGGCGTCTCCTGAGCGGTTTCAGCCCCGAGCGGGAGATCGAGATCGCCCCCGAGCTGTTGCTGCGGCTTTGCCGGCATCACTGGCCCGGCAATCTGCGCCAGTATGCGAATGTCCTCAGAACGGCCAGCGCGATGCTCGATCCGCACGAGGTGTGCATCGACTGGCCGCATTTGTCCGACGATCTGGCGGAGGAACTGGCTGGCGCGGCGCGGCCGGCCGCGCAGCCCGGTCCGGAAAGGGTAACGGAAAACCTCAAGGAGCTTTCCCGTGCGGCCGTCCGCCATGCGCTGGAGGAAAGTCGCGGCAATATTTCCGCGGCGGCGAGGCGCCTGGGCATCAGCCGGCAAACGCTGTATCGGAAGCTCAACGACGCAAGCCGGGCTGCGGCTGCACCCGTCGATCGTTCTCCGGGGGCAGCAGGATTCCCGGGGACCATGGGCCGCGGCTTGCGGCCGCGAGGCTGAAAGTTCCCGAAGGGACGCAGCGCGCTGGCGCCGGCGACACGGCGAAATTTTGTCCGCCGTGTCCTTCCTGACTTTCCTGCGCCAGGCTATTTATCGTATTGCCGGGCGTAGGCCTCGTCGTTGTAGAGCCCTTCGCCGAAGCGGTCGCGACCGTAGTCGGCGATGATCTTCTGTCCGTCGGGTGATGCGACGAAGGCGATGAACTTCTGCGCCGTTTCCTGTCCCGGCGTGGCGCCCGGAGCCGAGGTCAGCGCGTGATAGGTGTTGACCAGGAACTTGTCGCCCCGATACAGGATGACCAGGTCCGGCGCCACGTCCTTCTCCATGATCCAGGTCGACGAGTCGCTCATGAAGTAGGCGCCTTCGGCATTGGCGCGCTTGAGGCTGGCGGTCATGAAGTCCCTGGTCACGATGTACCAGGTCCCGGCGGGCTGGCCCCCGGCCTTTTGCCAGATCTGCATTTCCTTCTGGTGCGTACCCGAGTTGTCGCCGCGCGAGACGAAGCGCGCGCCGGCCTTGGCCACCCGCTGGTAGGCATCGGCGGCACTTTCAGCCCGGGCGATCGCGGCCGGATCGCCCTTCGGCCCGACGATGTAAAACTCGTTGGAGCCGATCAGGGTTTTGCCCGTCGCCCAGCCGTCCGCGATCGCCTTGTCCACCTGGGCCGGTGCATGCACCATGACCATGTCGACCTTCTTTTCCTGCAGCAGTTTGAGCGAAGCGCCGGTTCCGGCCTTGACCCAGACCATCTGGGCATCGGCGCGGCGGGCGAACTCCTCGGCCAGCAGCTTCAGCAAGCCGAGTTCGCCGGGGCTGCCGGTGGCGAGCGAGAAGCGGTTCCTGCCGGTGCCGTAGGTGGCGCCGGTTTCGGCGGCGGCGTACGCCGGCAGGCTCAGGCCAAGGGCAGCGAAAGCGGCGATTTTAAGAACTGTGCGACGCATCATCGGTCCTCAATCAGGATTTGGCGTTCGGAAAGAACAGCTGTTCGCCGCCGATCTTGTACTCGGCGATGGCCTTCTGGCCTTCGCTCGACACCAGCCAGTCGATGAACTTCTGGCCGTCGGCCTGCTTGATGTGGGGGTGTTTCGCCGGATTGACCAGGATCACGCCGTACTGGTTGAACAGTTTCGTATCGCCTTCGACGATGATGCCCAGATCGCCCCGATTCTTGAACGAGAGCCAGGTGCCGCGGTCGGCGAGGATGTAGGCGTTCATCGAGGCTGCGGTGTTGAGCGCCGGGCCCATGCCCGAGCCGGTGTCGCGGTACCAGGGACCCTTGGCCTTGTCGAGATCGACGCCGGCGGCCTTCCAGTAGCGCAGTTCGGCGGCATGGGTGCCGCTCTTGTCGCCGCGCGAGACGAAGGGCGCCTTGGCCGCCTCGATGCGGCGCAGGCCTTCGAGGATGTCTTTTCCTGTGGCCTTGGCCGGATCGGTCTTCGGGCCGACCACGATGAAGTCGTTGTACATGACTTCCTGACGCTTGACGCCGAAGCCTTCGGCAATGAATTTCTCCTCGGCCGGCTTGTCATGAACGAAGACCACATCGGCATCGCCGCGCCGCGCCATGTCCAGCGCCTGACCGGTGCCGAGGGCGACGACGCGCACCTTGATGCCGCTGGCTTTTTCGAAAATCGGCAGCAGGTGGCCGAAGAGTCCCGACTGTTCGGTCGAGGTGGTCGATGAAACGGTGATGAAGCGCTCCTCCGCGTGACTTGCCGTAGCGGCAAGCAGGCCGCAGGCGGCGAGGGCGGAACAGAACAGGCGGCGGGTGATCATGGGATTTCCTCCTTTAGAAAGCGTTGCGCCGCTTCGGTCTGCGGCAGGTTGAAGAATTGCGCGACCGGCGTCTGTTCGACGATCCGGCCGCGGTCGATAAATACGATTTCCTCGGCGATGCGCTTTGCCTGGCCCAGGTTGTGGGTGGTCATCAGGATGCGGGTGCCGCTGGCGGCGATCTCGTTGATGATGCGTTCCACCTCGCGGCTGCTGGCCGGGTCGAGGCTGGCGGTAGGCTCGTCGAGGATCAGCAGTTCAGGCTCCAGCGCCCAGGCGCGGGCCAGCGCCACGCGCTGTTGTTCGCCGCCCGAGAGCAGCCGTGCCGGGCGTCGCGCGAGATGCTCCAATCCGACCCGCGCCAGTGATTCCTGTGCCCGCTGCGCGGCCTCGTCCGCTTTGAAGCCCTTGAGCTTGAGGCCGTAGATCACGTTGGCCAGCGCGGTTGTACGCAGCATCACCGGCCGCTGGAAGACCATCGCCTGCGACTGCGTCGGTGACCAGCGCAGCGCGCCGGTGCTGGGATGCAGCAGGCCGTGGATCAGGCGCAGCAGCGTGCTCTTGCCGGCGCCGTTGGGCCCGAGCACCACGGTGCGTTGTGCGCCGAGCGTCAGCGATACGTCGTCGATGATGCGCGTGCCGCCTTCGGTGAGGCTCAGGCCATCGATGGTGAGCCAGGCGTTCACCCCCATCTCCTTTCCGCCCAGCCCCTTACGGCATACGCCACGGCGTTGATCGTCAGCACTACCGTGATCAGGATGGCGCCCAGGGCGAGGGCCAGTGGCAGGTCCCCCTTGCTGGTTTCCAGCGCGATGGTGGTGGTCATCACGCGCGTTACGCCGTCGATGTTGCCGCCGACGATCATTACTGCGCCGACTTCGGCGATGGCGCGGCCGAAGCCGGCCAGTGCCGCCGTCGACAAGGAAAAGCGGCCGTCCCAGAGCAGGGTCGCGGCCGCGCGGCTGCGGCTGGCGCCGAGCGAACGCAACTGCTCGCGGTACTCGGTCCATTCGTCGGCGACGACCTGTCGCGTCAGGGCGGCGACGATGGGTGTCACCAGTATGGCCTGCGCGATCACCATCGCCGCCGGCGAGAACAGCAGGCCGAATTGTCCGAGCGGCCCCGCGCGCGACAGCAGCAGGTAGACCAGCAGGCCCACCACCACCGGCGGCAGGCCCATGAGTCCGTTGAACAACACAATCAGCACGCGTCGGCCGGGGAAGCGGCCGACGGCGAGCAGGGCGCCGATCGGCATGCCGACGACGCA
>CAIZKA010000129.1 GCA_903933395.1 uncultured beta proteobacterium
GACGACGAGGCTGGTCTCGCTGTAGGGATGCAGGTGCAGGACATAGGCCGCCTGGCCGTCGACGCGCTTGCTCACTGAAGCCTCAGTCGTAACCGAGAGATTTCAACGCCCGCTCGTCATCGGCCCAGCCGCCCTTGACCTTGACCCAGGTCTCGAGCCAGACCTTGCCGCCGAACAGGGTTTCCATTTCCTTGCGCGCATCGGTGGAGATGCGCTTCATGCGTTCGCCGCCCTTGCCGATGACGATGGCGCGATGTCCGGCCCGGTCGACGATGACTGCGGCGTGGATCCGACGCAGTTCGCCTTCCTGCTCGAACTTCTCGATTTCCACCGCGATGCCGTAGGGGAGTTCTTCGCCCAGATTGCGGAACAGCTTCTCGCGCAGGATTTCGGAGGCCATGAAGCGCTCCGAGCGGTCGGTGATGTCGTCGGCATCGAACACCGGCGGACCCTCCGGCAGGTAGCGCGCTACGGTGGTCAGCAATTCATCCGTACCGATGCCCTTTTCAGCGGAAAGCGGCACCAGTTCGGCAAACTCGTGCAGCGCGGATACCTTGGCGATGAAGGGCAGCAGTTCCTTCTTGTCGGCCAGGCGGTCGATCTTGTTGATCACCAGCAGTACCGGGGTTCCGGCCGGCAACATGCGCAGGATCTCGGCTTCGCCGTTGCCCCAGTTGCCGGCTTCGACCACCAGCAGGATCACGTCGACATCGGCAAAGGTCGAGGTCACACTGCGGTTCATCAGGCGATTGAGCGCATTCTTGTGCGTCATCTGGAAGCCCGGCGTATCGACGAAAATGAACTGGGCGTCAGCGGTGGTCAGCACGCCGTGAATGCGATGGCGGGTGGTCTGCGCCTTCTTCGAGGTGATGCTGACCTTGGCGCCGACCAGGCGATTGGTCAGGGTCGATTTGCCGACATTGGGCCGGCCGATGACAGCCAGGTAACCGGTGCGGAATCCGTCGCTCATGACTTGATCCCGGCCAGGGCACTCTGCGCCGCCTGCTGTTCGGCGATGCGGCGACTGCAGCCGCTGCCGGTGGTGCGGATGCCGAGTTCGGGAATCACGCACTCCATGTCGAACTGCTGGGCATGGGCCTCGCCGCGCGTCGCCAGCAGCGTATAGCGCGGCAGGGGCAGATGCCGGCTCTGCAGAATTTCCTGCAAGGCGGTTTTGGGATCCTTGCCGGCATCAGTGGGATCGATGCGGTCGATGGACGGCCGGTACAGGCGCTCGATGACAGCCCGCGCCGTATCGAACCCGGCGTCCACATGGATCGCGCCGAAGAGGGCTTCCAGCGCATCGGCAAGAATTGAAGGCCGTCGCGCGCCGCCGCTCTTCAACTCACCCTCGCCCAGTCGCAGCATGTCGCCGAGGTCCAGGCTAAGTGCGATTTCCGCCAGGGCTTCCTGCCTTACCAGGCTTGCGCGCAATCGCGAAAGTTCGCCTTCCTTGAGAACTGCGAATTTGTCGTGAAGGGCGCCGGCAACGACGCAATTAAGCACCGAGTCGCCGAGGAACTCGAGCCTTTCGTTGTGAGGAGAACCGAAACTGCGGTGAGTGAGCGCCTGACGCAGCAACTCCGGCCGGCCGAAGCTGTGACCGAGCGCCGCCTCCAGACGCTGCAGCATCATTGCTTGGAGCTGCTGCCCTCGAAATCGAAAAGCAGGCTGACGTTGCTGAACAACGGGACCTTCTTCTCGTACTTGACGGAAATCACCAGTTCGCCGCCCTCCTTGGTGATTTCCAGATCCGCCGCGACAATGCTCTTGACATCGTCCATGTCGGCACGCCGGGTAAACGCCTCGCGCACCTTCGCCACCGATGCATCCTTGAGACTGGCGTCGCTGGCCGTCCCCTTGATCGCCTTCATGAGGTTTCCGTACTCGATCCAGGGCGGCAAGGCCTTCATCGCCAATAGGGATGCCAATGCCAAGACCATGCCGCCAAGCATGAGCACATTCAGACTGAGTCCACGCTGAAATTTCATGTTAACCCCCTAGTGAAACGAACCGATCCGCTTCAGATCCGAGAAATTGAACCAGATGAAGAATGCTTTGCCGACCAGGTTTTCGTCAGGGACGAAGCCCCAGAAACGGCTGTCCTGCGAATTGTCGCGGTTGTCGCCCATCATGAAATAGTGCCCGGGCGGAACCTCGCAACTTACGCCTTCGCTATTGTAGTTACATTTTTCCATGTACGGAAAGCGCGTAATCTGCTGCACGAAAGGCGGCGCGTCCGTTTCGACCAGAATGTGATGCTCGACGCTGCCCAGAGTTTCGACGAAGCGCGGGGTGTAGAACAGGCGGTCGCGGTCGAGATAATCATCTGTCTTCTTCTGCGAAATCTCCTGGCCATTGATGGAGAGCTTCTTGTTGCGATAGACGATCTTGTCACCCGGCAGGCCGACCACGCGTTTGATGTAGTCGAGCGACGGATCCGGCGGATAGCGGAACACCACCACGTCGCCGCGCTGCGGCGAGTTGAGTTGGACGACCTTCTTGTTGAGCACCGGCAGACGCACGCCATAGGTGTACTTGTTCACCAGGATGAAATCGCCGACGAGCAGGGTCGGGATCATCGACCCGGAGGGAATCTTGAAGGGCTCGACGAGGAAGGAGCGCAGCAGGAAAACGGCCAGAATCACCGGGAAAAAGCTGCCGCCGTACTCTACCCACCATGGATCCGGCACCCCGGCCGGCCGCTTCTTCCTGGCCCAGAAATGATCAATGCACCAGACGATGCCGGTGGCGACGACGAGTATGAAAAGTATCAGTGCGAAATTCATTTATCACCCACCCGCAATACCGCCAGAAAAGCCTCCTGGGGAATTTCGACACTGCCGACCTGCTTCATGCGCTTCTTGCCGGCCTTCTGCTTTTCCAGCAGTTTCTTCTTGCGCGTGATGTCGCCGCCGTAGCACTTGGCCAGCACGTCCTTGCGCATGGCCTTGACATTTTCGCGGGCAACGATGGTCGAACCGATCGCCGCCTGGATGGCGACGTCGTACATCTGGCGCGGGATCAGCTCGCGCATCTTGGCCGCCAGTTCGCGCCCGCGGTAAGGCGCGTTGGCACGATGCACGATCAGCGACAGGGCGTCCACCTTGTCACCGTTGATCAGCACATCCAGCTTGCACACGTCGGCGGCCCGGTACTCCTTGAACTCGTAATCGAGCGAGGCATAGCCGCGCGAGACGGATTTGAGCTTGTCGAAGAAATCCATCACCACTTCGGCCATCGGCATGTCATAGGTCAGTTGCACCTGGCGGCCGTGGTAGGCCATGTTCACCTGCGAGCCGCGCTTGCTCTCGCACAAGGTGATCACCGCGCCGAGATATTCCTGCGGTACGAAAATCTTGGTGGTGATGATGGGCTCGCGGATTTCCTCCATCTTCTGGACTTCCGGCAACTTGGCCGGATTCTCAACCTGTATGGTGGTTCCATCGCGCATCAGCACTTCGTACACGACGGTCGGTGCCGTGGTGATCAGGTCCTGGTCGAATTCGCGCTCCAGGCGTTCCTGGACGATTTCCATGTGCAAGAGGCCAAGGAAGCCGCAGCGGAAGCCGAAGCCGAGAGCTTGCGACACCTCAGGTTCGTAGTGCAGCGAGGCATCGTTGAGCTTGAGCTTCTCCAGCGAGTCGCGCAGGCTTTCGTACTGGTTGGACTCGATCGGGTACAGTCCGGCAAATACCTGCGACTTGATTTCCTTGAAGCCGGGCAGCGCCTCCGCGGCGCGGCGATCGACGGTGGTGACCGTGTCGCCCACTTTGGCGGCGTCGAGTTCCTTGATGCCGGAAATGATGAAGCCGACCTCGCCCGCGCGCAGTTCGGGACGGGTCACCGACTTCGGCGTGAACACGCCGACCTGTTCGCACAGGTGCTGCGAGCCTTCCGCCATCAGCAGGATCCTGTCCTTGGCGCGCACCGTGCCATCGACGACGCGCACCAGCATGACGACGCCGACATAGTTGTCGAACCAGGAGTCGATGATCAGCGCCTTCAGCGGCGCTTCCGGGTCGCCCTTGGGCGGGGGAATACGGGCGATGACCGCTTCGATGACATCATCGACGCCGAGGCCGGTCTTGGCGGAACACAGAATCGCCTCGGTGGCATCGATGCCGATGACGTCCTCGATTTCCTGGCGCGCGTTGTCGGGGTCGGCCGCCGGCAAATCGATCTTGTTCAGCACCGGCACCACATCGACACCGAGTTCGATCGCCGTGTAGCAGTTGGCTACCGTCTGCGCCTCGACGCCCTGCGAGGCATCCACCACCAGCAGCGCACCTTCGCAGGCCGACAGGGAGCGGCTGACCTCGTAGGAAAAATCCACATGACCGGGGGTGTCGATCAGGTTCAGGTTGTAGGTCCTGCCGTCACGCGCAACGTAGGAGAGCGCCGCCGTCTGCGCCTTGATGGTGATGCCGCGCTCACGCTCGATGTCCATCGAATCAAGCACCTGCGCCTCCATCTCACGGTCGGACAGGCCGCCGCAACGATGGATGATGCGATCGGCCAGGGTGGATTTACCGTGGTCGATGTGGGCGATGATGGAGAAGTTGCGGATGTGATCCATGGGGGCAACAGCACTCGTTCAGGGGCTGTTGAGCACCTTGGAGGCATAAAAGCAAGGGGCGGATTTTAGCCTAAAGCACCCAAATACTCACGCACTTTCGACGCATCGAGAAAGTAGTGGCAGAGCTC
>CAIZKA010000130.1 GCA_903933395.1 uncultured beta proteobacterium
CCACCACCGAACAAAGGCGAACACCCGTTCGCCTTTGTCGCATCTAGGGTTTTCATCGCATGCTTGATATCGTTCGCAACAACAAGAAAATCACCCAGATTTTCCTTGCTCTGATCACGCTTCCCTTTGCCTTCTGGGGCGTCGAATCCTACGTGCGCAATGCTAGCGTCGGTGGAGAAGTCGCCACCGTGGGAAAGGGTAAGATCACGCAGCAGGAATTGCAGTCGGCCCTGCGCGAACAGCAGGACCGGATGCGCACCCAACTCGGCGGGAAAGCAGATCCCGCAATGTTCGAGACCCCGCAAATGCGCCGTGCCGTGCTCGACTCGCTGGTGACGCAGCGGCTGCTGGCCGAGCAGGCGCAGAAAGCCAGGCTGGTCATCAGCAACGAGCAACTGCAGCAGTTCATCGCGGCGATCCCTTCGCTGCAGGAGAACGGCAGGTTTTCAAGCGAGCGCTACAAGGCTCTCGTGGCCGCGCAAAGCATGAGCGAGGCAATGTTCGAGGCACGGTTGCGGCAGGACCTGGCCATGCAGCAACTGATCCTGCCTGTGGCCGAAGCCGGCATCACCGGCCGGGTGGCCGCCGACCGCTGGTTGGCGACGCAGATCGAACAGCGTGAAGTCAGCGAGGCGCCGCTGTTGCCTGAGGGCTACCTCGGCCGGGTAAAGCTTGCGGCCGATGCTGCGCAGAAGTACTACGAGGCCAATCGCAAACAGTTTGAACTGCCCGAGCAGGTGCGTGCCGAGTTCCTGGTGTTGAGCCGCGATGCATTGGGCACGGCGGCCGTCATCGGCGACGAGGAGATCAAGAAGTACTACGCGTCGCATGCGGACCGCTACCGGGAGAGTGAAGCGCGTCGCGCCAGCCATGTCCTGATTCGCGTCGAAAAGGGTGCATCGGAGGCGGAAGCTGCCGCCGCAAAGGCAAAGGCCGAGCAGTTGCTGGCGCAAGTGCGCAAAGCTCCCGCTGATTTTGCCAAAATCGCCAAGGACAATTCGCAGGATCCAGGTTCGGCGGCGAAGGGCGGGGATCTCGACTGGTTCAGTCGTGGCGCGATGGTCAAATCCTTCGAGGATGTCGCCTTCGCGCTCAAGGACGGGCAGATTTCCGATGTCATTCGCTCCGATTTCGGCTTTCACATCATCCGTGTCACGGGCGTGCGTCCCGAACGTGTCAAGCCGATTGAGGAAGTGAAAGCGGATATTCTCGCCGAACTCAAGCGCGAAGCCGGAATGAAGAAGTATGCCGATACGGCGGAAGCATTCGGCAATACTGTTTACGAGCAGGCCGACAGCCTGAAACCCGCCGCCGAGAAATGGAAACTGGACCTGCGTCAGTCCCAATGGCTGGCCAAGGGCGGCAAATTCGATCCTCCCTTCGACAACCAGAAACTGGCCGCTGCGCTGTTCAGCGACGATGGTTTGAAGAACAAACGCAACACCGAAGCGGTCGAGGTCGCGCCCGGCACCCTGGTTTCCGCGCGCGTGCTCGAATACAAGCCGGCGGCGCTGCAACCGCTGGAAACCGTTCGCGGCGAGATCGAGAAGCGCCTGATGCGTGAAGAGGCGGCGGCACTGGCGATCAAGGACGGAGAAGAAAAACTGGCGCGTCTGGCCAAGGGCGAGGCCGTCGACCTCAAGTGGTCGCCAGCGCACAAGATCAGTCGTACTGAGGCACCCGGTCTGCCGCCCGAGACCGTGCGGGAGGTTTTTGCTGCCGATGCGGCAAAACTGCCGGCCTACGTCGGTGTCGGCTTCCCGGGCAAGGGCTATGGGCTGTACCGGGTCAGTTCAGTCAAGGCAGGCGATGCAGCCAGGGGCGATCCCCGCGTCCGCGAGCTTGCGCAGCAATATGCGCGCATTGTCGCAGAGGAAGAGTTTGCCGCCTGGCTGTCGAGCCTGAAGGAAAACTATCCGGTCAAGATCAACAAGACCGTGCTGGAAAGCAAGGATCGCTGATCGGCATCGCCGCGTGTAAAAAAAGAAAGGCCCCGCACTGCGGGGCCTTTCTTTTGCAGCCTGCGGTCGCGTCGTCAGCCAGGCAGCGGATCGGCGTTGCCCATGGCTGTGGTGTGGGTGCCACCGTCGACGTAGAGAATTTCGCCGGTGACGCCGCTGGCCAGATCGGACAGCAGGAATGCCGCAGCATTGCCGACTTCGTCGATGGTCACATTGCGCCGCAGCGGAGCGTGATGGGCGTTATAGGCGAGCAGCTTGCCGAAGCTGCCGATGCCGGATGCCGCCAGGGTCTTGATCGGTCCGGCCGACAGCGCATTGGCGCGGATGCCCTGCGGCCCGAGGCAGAACGCCAGATAGCGCGTCGCCGCTTCGAGGCTGGCCTTGGCCAGGCCCATGGTGTTGTAGTTGGGCATGGTGCGGACGGCGCCGAGATAGGTCAGCGCCAGGACGGAGGGATTGCTGCCCTTCAGCAGCAGCGGGCGGGCGGCCTTGGCCAGGGCGGGAAAGCTGTAGGTCGACACGTCGTGGGCGATGCGGAAGGACTCGCGGGAGATGCCTTCGAGGAAGTCGCCTTCGATCGCCTCGTTGGGGGCGAAGGCGATGGAATGCACCAGGCCGTCGAGGCTGTCCCAGCGCTTCGCCAGTTCGCTGAATACCGCGTCGATTTCGGCATCCTGGGAGACGTCGCAGGGGTAGATGGCCGTCGAGCCGAACTCGGCGGCATACTTGGTCATGCGGTCTTTGAAGCGCTCGTTCTGGTAGGTGAACGCGAGATCCGCGCCTTCACGGTGGCAGGCTTTGGCGATGCCGTAGGCGATCGAGCGGTTCGAGATCAGACCGGTGATCAGAATGCGTTTGCCAGCGAGAAATCCCATCGCTTTTCCTTGGTTGAATCCAGCCGTGAATTATAGCGGATCAGCTAAACTCGACCTCATGCGTAGTTCGATCGCCTGTCTTTTTGCCCTGTTGCTGACTGCCTGCGGTAGCGCCTGGAACGATCCCTATCCGGCGGCGGACAAGGGTAAAAACATCCTGTACAGCGCATTCACCGACCGGCCCAAGCATCTCGATCCGGTGCAGTCCTACAGCGAGGACGAGATCACCTTCACGGCGCAGATCTATGAGCCGCCGCTGCAATACCACTATCTCAAGCGTCCGTACGAGCTGGTTGCGGCGACTGTCGAGGCCCTGCCGCAACCGCGTTATCTGGATGCCCGGGGGCGCCCCCTGCCCGATAGCGCCGACGTCGCAAGCATCGCCTTTACCGATTATGTGATCGCGCTGAAGCCGGACATCCGCTATCAGCCGCATCCGGCCTTTGCCCGCGCGCCGGGCGGCGACTATGCCTACCACGCGTTGACGGCAGAGCAACTGGCCGGCATCAATGTCCTGAGCGATTTCGTCTTGCGCGACTCGCGGGAATTGACGGCCGAGGATTACGTGTATGGCCTGAAGCGCTTGGCGCACCCGCGCCTGCACTCGCCTATTTTCGGCTTGATGGACGACTACGTGCTCGGTCTGGGTGATTTCGCGCAACGCCTGAAAGCAGAAAAGGACAAGCCGTGGATCGACTTGCGCGAATATCGCCTCGAGGGTGCCGAGGTCATCGACCGCTATCGCTATCGCATCCGGGTCAAGGGCAAGTACCCGCAGTTTTTGTACTGGCTGGCGATGCCGTTCTTTGCGCCCATGCCTTGGGAGGCCGACAAATTCCACAGCCAGCCCGGCATGGCGGAGAAGAACCTGACACTCGACTGGTATCCAATCGGCACCGGCCCCTACATGCTGACCGAGAACAATCCGAATGCGCGCATGGTGCTGGAGCGGAACCCGAATTTTCGCCACGACACCTACCCCTGCGAGGGCGAGGCGGAAGACCGGGAGGCGGGGCTGCTCAAGGACTGCGGCAAGACGCTGCCCTTCATCGACAAGGCGGTTTTCACGCGCGAGAAGGAGCAGATTCCTTACTGGAACAAGTTCCTGCAGGGTTACTACGATGCTTCCGGAATTTCGTCGGATGCCTTCGACCAGGCCGTGCAGGTTAATGCCGGGGAAGTTACGCTTTCCGACGACATGCGCGCGCAGGGCATCGTGCTGACCACCTCGGTGGCGACATCGAGCATGTACATGGGCTTCAACTGGCTCGATCCGCTGGTGGGCGGAAGCGATCCCAAGACTGCTGAAACCGCGCGCAAGCTGCGCCAGGCGATTTCGCTGGCCATCGACCAGGAGGAATACATCTCGATCTTCCAGAACGGTCGCGGCGTCGCCGCCCAGGGCCCGATTCCGCCGGGAATTTTCGGCCACCGCGAGGGCGCCGCCGGAATCAATCCGGAAATGTACGACTGGGTGGATGGTCATCCGCGGCGCAAGCCGATCGCCGAAGCCAAGCGCCTGCTGGCGGAGGCCGGTTGGCCCAACGGACGCAATGCAGCGACCGGCGAGCCGCTGGTCATCAATCTCGACACGACGGCCACCGGCGTCGGCGCCAAGGCGCGGATAGACTGGCTCAACAAGCAGTTCGCAAAGATCGATGCGCAGCTTGTGGTGCGCAGTACCGACTACAACCGTTTCCAGGAAAAGGTGCGCAAGGGCGCGGTACAGCTCTTCTATTTCGGCTGGAACGCGGACTATCCCGACCCGGAAAACTTCCTGTTCCTGTTGCATGGCAAGCAGGGCAAGGTCAAGGATTCCGGCGAGAACGCGGCGAACTACCAGAATCCCGAGTACGACCGCCTGTTCGAGCAGGTCAAGGCGATGGAGAACGGCGCGCCGCGGCAGGAACTGATAGACCGCATGACGCAGATACTGCGCCACGATGCGCCCTGGGTCTGGGGCTTTCATCCCAAGGACTACACCTTGCGCCATGTCTGGCTGACCAATAGAAAGCCCTCCAAGGTCGGTCACAACACACTCAAATATCAGCGCGTGGATGCTGCCTTGCGCGAGCAGCGTCGCGCCGAGTGGAACCGCCCGGTGCTGTGGCCCCTGCTGGCGATCGCGCTGGTGCTCGGGGCGGCGATCTGGCCGGCGTGGCGCGGCTACCGCAGGCGGGAGACGGCGACGGCCCGCTGACGCCGGTTTTTCGCCGTGTCGCCAGCGCCGACTGTTAACTCGGCGCTATTCTTCGACCGGTTGCCACTCGCCGTGGCGCAGCGCCTGAAGTGGACGGAACCTGGCCTTGTAGGCCATCTTGCGGCTGTCGCGAATCCAGTAGCCGAGGTAAAGCCAGGGCAGGCCGACATGCTGGCACTGCCCGATTTGCCAGAGGATGGCGAAGGTGCCGTAGCTGGCATTCGAAACGTCGGGATCGTAGAAGGTGTACACCGACGAGAGACCGTCGGCGAGGACGTCGATGATGCTGACCACCCGCAGCACTCCGTTTTCGCGGAATTCGATCAACCGGCTGTCCACGTGGGTCTGCAACAGGAAGTGGGCGTACTGGTCGCGGCTGTCCTGGTCCATGCCGCCGCCGGAATGGCGCGCCGCCTGATAGTGCTGGTAGAGCTGATAGTGCTCTTCGCGGAAGGTCAGGCTGCATTCGCTTGCGCTGAGTGCGGCGTGCTGGACGAGGGCGCGGCGCTGGCTGCGGTTGGGGACGAAGGCGTCGACGTCGAGCCGTACCGGCTGGCATTCGCGACAGGCATCGCAGTATGGGCGATAGGTGAATACGCCGCTGCGGCGGAAGCCGGCACGCACCAGTTCGCTGTAGGTGGCATTGTCGATCAGGTGGGTCGGCGTTGCGACCTGGGAACGGGCGATGCGGCCGGGCAGGTAGGAACAGCCGTAGGGTGCCGTCGCATAGAACTGCAGCAGCGGGAAGGGCGGCAGGTCGCGCAGGTGCGTCATGGCGGGCGCCTGTAGTGGCCGTCGATCGCATCCGGAGCCCAGCGGCCGGGCGCGTCGCCGCGCGGGCAGAGTTCGTCCAGCCGTGCGGCAAAATCGCGGCGGGGAGTCGGTCTGGCACCGAGAGAGGCGAGGTGAGCGGTTTCCATCTGGCAGTCGATTATGCCGAATCCGCGCTGCTTGAGGTAGGCGCACAAATGCGCAAGTGCAATTTTTGACGCATCGCGCGCATGACTGAACATCGATTCGCCGTAAAAAGCCTGTCCCAGCGCGATGCCGTAAAGGCCGCCGGCGAGTTTGCCGGCTATCCATGTCTCCACGCTGTGTGCGTAGCCGAGACGGTGCAGCGCACGATAGGCATCCTGCATTTCCGCGGTGATCCAGGTGCCGGGCTGGCCGTCGCGCGGCGTGACGGCACAGGAATGGATCACGCCGTCGAAGGCCGTGTCGAGGCGCACTTCATAGCTGGCATTGCGCAGGGTTTTTGCCAGCGAGTTCGATATCTTCAGATTTTCGGGGATGAGCACCATGCGCGGATCGGGGCTCCACCACAGGATGGGTTCGCCCGCGGAATACCACGGGAAGATGCCGCGCCGGTAGGCGGCCAGAATGCGTTGCGGGTCGAGGTCGCCGCCTGCGGCGAGCAGACCGTTCGGTTCGCCCAGCGCCGTGTCTAGCGGCGGGAATACGGGCGCTTCGCTCAGCCAGGGGATCATCGGCCCTGGGGGAAGGTGACGACGTGGTCTACATCAAGGCGGATGCCGATTCTTTCACCGACGGCATGGTTGTGGTGCGACGGCACCAGGGACAGAACCTGGGCCCCCGATGCCAGGCGCAGCGTGTAGAGGAACTCGGCGCCGCGAAATGACTTGGCTATGACCTCGGCTTTGACCTCGCTGGCGTCGTCATGGATCACGTCATCCGGACGCAGCAGCACATCCAGCCGGCAGTCGCGTTGGCATTCACCACAACTGGAGCCGCAATCCATTGGCACATCCGAATCGAGTCGGCCCAGTTCCACTTCCACCACCTGGCGCGAGATCACCTCGCCGGGCAGGAATACGCCCTGGCCGATGAAGTCGGCGACGTGGCGGGTGGCGGGTCGGTGATAGAGGTTGTAGGGGGTGTCCCACTGCTCGATCCGGCCTTCGCGCATGATCCCGACCATGTCGGAAACGGCAAAGGCTTCGTTCTGGTCGTGAGTGACCAGTATCGCCGCCATGCCGGCGCGCTTGAGGATGTCGCGGACTTCGAGCGACAGGCGTTCGCGCAGTTCGACGTCGAGGTTGGAAAACGGCTCGTCGAGCAGCAGGAGGTGCGGTTGCGGCGCCAGGGCGCGCGCCAGTGCCACGCGCTGCTGCTGGCCGCCGGAAAGTTCGTGAGGATAGCGTCCGCCGCGATTGTCGAGACCGATCAGTTCCAGCATTTCATCGACACGTTGCCGTCTTGCCAGCGCCGACTCTTCGCGCAGGCCGAACCCGATGTTGTCGGCAATCGAAAGGTGAGGGAACAGTGCGTAATCCTGAAACACCATGCCGATGCGTCGCGCTTCGGCCGGCACTTGGGTTTTTTCGTTGGCGATCGTCACCCCGTTGAGGCGGATGCTGCCGGCCGAAGGCGCCTCGAAACCGGCGATCAGCCGCAGCATCGTGGTCTTGCCGCAGCCCGAAGAGCCTAGCAGGCAGGCAATTTCGCCCTGCGCCAAGGCGAAAGACAGGTCGCGCACCACCGCGTGCTTGCCGTAGGCGTGGCTGACACGTTCGACTTCGAGCAAGGGCATGATCGTCGCGTAGATGGCGGCTTGTGGAGAATGAGTCTCAATTATAATCTGCCGGTCGTGTCCCGCTCATCCTTGTCGCTTCCCGCTCTCTCGTTCGCGCTCGCGGTTCTTGTCGCGCTGCCGGTGCTCGCGGTCGGCATCAATCTTTTTGCCGGCGGCACCGGCGAGACCTGGGGCCATCTGATGGCGACCGTCTTGCCCGAGTACGTGGCGAATTCGATCTGGCTGTGCCTAGGCGTCGGCATCGGCGTCGCCGCGATGGGCACCGGCGCGGCCTGGCTGGTGGCCTTGAACGATTTCCCCGGGCGGCGCATCGCCGAGTGGGCGCTGTTGCTGCCCATGGCGATGCCGGCCTATGTGCTGGCCTACACCTATACCGACTTCCTGCAATTCGTCGGTCCCCTGCAGACCGGACTGCGCGAGAGCTTCGGCTGGAAGAAGGACGACTACTGGTTCCCCGAAGTGCGCTCGCTGGGTGGCGCCATCGTGCTGTTTTCCTGTGTGCTCTATCCCTATGTTTACCTGCTGGTGCGCACCGCCTTTCTCGAACGCGCCGGCGGCATGATCGAGGCTGCGCGCGCGCTCGGCCTGAATCCCTGGCAGGGCTTCTGGCGAGTATCGATCCCGCTGGCGCGTCCGGCGATAGCCGCCGGCATGGCCCTGGCATTGATGGAGACGCTCGCCGATTACGGCACCGTGGCCTACTTCGCGGTGCAGACCTTCACCACCGGCATCTACCGCGCGTGGTTCTCGTTGGGCGACCGCATTGCGGCCGCCCAGCTTGCGGCCGCCTTGCTGGGTTTCGTCGCCTTGCTGATCCTGCTCGAGCGTGTCAGCCGGGGCCGCGCACGCTATCACGATGCCGGCGGCCGGCGCCGCGCCACGCGCCAGATACTAACCGGTTGGCATGCCCTGCTGGCCCAGATCGGCTGCGCGATTCCGGTGGTCATCGGCTTTATTTTGCCCGCGGCGCTGCTGTTGCGTCTCGCCATGGCGGATGCCGGCGAAGAGGGGGCCGGATTTGCGGGACGTTTCCTGGTGCTCGCAAGAAACAGTTTTACCCTGGCCGCGTTGGCTGCGGTGCTGGCCGCGTTGCTCGCCTTGCTTTTGGGATTTGCCGCGCGTGACGGCCAAAAGTTGCCGAAAATCGCGAGCCGAATCGTTGGCCTGGGTTACGCGGTGCCGGGTTCGGTCATTGCCGTCGGCGTCTTGATTCCGGTGACCCGGCTCGACCACTGGCTGGCAGGACTGTGGCAGCAGATGGGCGGCGCCAATCCCGGTCTGATTCTTACCGGCGGCATCGCCGCGCTGCTCTATGCGTATCTCGCACGTTTCCTGGCGATCGCGCTGCAAACCGTTGAAGCCGGCCTGGCCCGCATTACGCCCAGCATGGAAGCCGCCGCGCGCAGCCTCGGCAGCAGCCAGGGCGAGACCTTGCGCCGCGTCCATCTGCCGCTGATGCGCGGCAGCCTGCTGACCGCGGCACTTCTGGTGTTCGTCGATGTGATGAAGGAACTGCCCGCGACGCTGGTGATGCGTCCATTCAACTTCGACACGCTGGCAACGCAGACCTACACGCTGGCGGCCGACGAGCGCCTGGCCGAAGCCTCAACCGCGGCGCTGGCCATTGTCGCGGTGGGCTTGCTGCCGATCATTCTGCTGGCCAGGCAGATCGCCGCCGGGCGCAGCGAGGTCAGTTCCTGCTAGAGGGACTTGTGGCTGCCGTCGCACAGTGCGCCATTGGCGCTGTGCTTGCAGCCGCAGAAATACACGGCCTTGCTCTCGTCAGCGGTGTATTTGACGGGATTGAATTCAGAACCCTTGTGGCTGCCGTCGCAAAACGGTTGTGACTTGCTCTTGCCACAGGAGCACCACCAGTAATCCTTTCCCTTTTCCACATTGACGGCAAAGGGTGACTTGGCGGCGATTTCGGGTTTGGACATGGCGCTCTCCTGATTCTGTTGGCGAAGTGCGCACTATAGGGGCATTCGGCCTGGCGCGAAATCGCCGGTCCGGAAATGTTTCCTCCTTTGCGAACACCATCGCCCGCAAGAGTCGGCGCCGGCGATACGGCGAATCAATGTTCCCGCTGCCCATGCAGCGGGAACAGTGGCAGGTTTCTATTTCCAGCCGGCGCGGTCGTAGATTCGCTGGGCGGCGACGGCATTTTTCGCCAGCGTGGCCATCGGCAGGCTGTCGGCCTTGAACTTGCCCATGGCTTCGAGTGCCGGGTTCTTTACGGCTACGCTGGCCACCGCCGGCCACTCGTTGTTGCCGTCGGCGAAATAGCGCTGGGCGTCATCGCTGGCCAGGTACTCGAGAAATTTGACGGCGGACTCCTTGTTCGGCGCAGTTTTCAGCATGCCGCCGCCGGAGATGTTGATGTGGGTTCCGTAGCTTTTCTGGTCCGGCCAGATGATGGTGACGCGCTCCATCAATTGACGCTCATCCGCCTTGTCGGAGCGCAGCAGGCGGGCTAGATAGTAGGTATTGGAGACTGCCACGCCGCATTCACCGGCTGTGACGGACTTGATCTGGTCGGTGTCGCCGCCTTTGGGGGCGCGGGCGAAATTGGCGACCACGCCGCGCGCCCATTCTTCGGCTTTGGCTTCGCCGAGGTGGGCAATCAGGGCGGACATCAGCGAGATGTTGTAGGGATGGCTACCGGAGCGCGAGCACACCTTGCCTTTGAGTTTCGGGTTGGCCAGGTCTTCGTAGTTCTGTGCGTCTTCGGCCTTGACGGTTTCCTTGTTGATGACGATGACGCGGGCGCGGGTCGAGAAGGCGAACCAGTCGGGGCTGCGCAGGTTGGCGGGAATCCGCTCTTCCAGCAGTTTCGACTTGATCGGGGCAAACAGACCGAGTTCGTCAGCCTTGGCCAGGCGCGCGGCATCCACGGTGAGGAAGATGTCGGCCGGACTGTTGGCGCCCTCGTTGCGGATGCGCTCGAGAAGTTCGTCCTCCTTGGCCTCGATGCGGTTGATCTTGATGCCGGTCTGCCTGGTGAAATTGGCGTAGAGCGCTTCGTCCGTCTGGTAATGGCGGGCGGAGTATAGGTTGAGGACTTTTTCCTGCGCCGAGGCTGCGGTGACTACACCGATGGCAAGCAGGGCGAGGAGCAGGCGAGGTGATTTCATGAGGCGAATTTCCTGTTCAGGTTGATGGCTGATAATATTGTATTAAGAAGCATTCGCAATTGCAAGCCAAAATAAAGCCAGCTCGCGGCTGGCGTCCCACGCGCTATTCGCAACTATTCGGGATTGACCCGACGCGCGCCGTTGAAACGTTTGGTCCAGTAGCCATCGCGCAAATCCTCGATGCGGACTTTGCCGCCGCTGCGCGGGGCATGGACAAACTGGTTGTCGCCAAGATAGATGCCGACATGGGAGAAGGCGTTGCGCATGGTGTTGAAGAACACCAGGTCGCCGGGACGGAGTTCATCCCGGCTGATCGCCTCACCGGACTTGCTCATTTCCTTTGAACTGCGGGGCAATATCAATCCCAGGCCTTCGCGGAAGACGTGGTTCACGAATCCGGAGCAATCGAAACCCGCCTCGGGAGTGCTGCCGCCGCGCCGGTAGCGGATGCCAAGCAGATTCATGGCATGATCAATCGCATCCTGCGCAGTGGCCGTGGCGCGATCGACAAATGAAACCTCCAAAGGCGGCGGAACCACGATGGGTTCGTCGGCGTAGGCATGGGAGGCGGCAAATAGCCAGGCAAGCAGAAAAACTCTTGCCTTAAGAAGGGGTATTCCTTGCATGGGGCCGAACTATGCCTCGGTCGGGCCTTTCTGTAAACCCCCTCAAGGCGTTTTGCGTTCAGCGCCTTGTAAGCCTGGTCTGGCTATAATCAATACCCGCAACATCAATAAAAACAATTATGGGCCGCCCGCAGGCGGGCCGCAGATTCTAGGAGGCTAATGTGAGTTTCAAGGCTTACCTGATCAATCAGGAAGACGGCAAGGTTGTCAGTCGATTCGTCGATATGGACGAATCCCAGCTTGACCCGGGCGAAGTCTCCGTCGCAGTTACTCACTCAAGCATCAACTACAAGGATGCCTTGGCAGCGACCGGGGCCGGCCGCATCATTCGTCGCTTCCCGTGTATCGGCGGCGTTGATCTGGCCGGGCGGGTCACTGCCAGCGCGGATTCCCGCTTCAAGGCCGGTGACGAAGTGCTGGCGACCAGCTACGACATCGGCGTCGCCCATCACGGCGGCTATGCGGAACGGGCCCGCCTGCCGGCCGACTGGGTGGTAAAACTGCCGGCCGGAATGTCGTTGTGCGATGCCATGGCTTTGGGCACTGCCGGTTTCACGGCAGGACTTGCCGTAGTGCGCATGGAACACGACGGCCTGAGTCCGGACAAGGGGCCGGTCATCGTCTCTGGGGCCACGGGAGGGGTTGGCAGCATCGCCATCGAGATTCTTGCCAAACGGGGCTATCACGTTGTCGCCCTTACCGGCAAGGAGTCCGAAACCGACTACCTGAAAGGCCTCGGGGCGAAAGAGGTATTGCTGCGCCAGTCGCTCGACCTGGCAAAGATCAAGCCGCTGGGCAAGGAAACCTGGGCTGGTGCGGTGGATAACCTGGGCGGCGATGTGCTGGCCTGGATGGCCAGCACCATGAAGGTGGGTGGTGCTCTGGCGTCAATCGGACTTGCCGCCAGTTTCACTCTCAACACCACCGTCATGCCCTTCATCCTGCGCGGCGTGAGCCTGCTCGGTATCGATTCGGTCAATTGTCCGATGGCGCAGAGGGCCGCAGTTTGGCAGCGCTTGGCTACCGACATGCGTCCGGCCCATCTGGCGCCAGGGTCGGGCCGGATGATTCGCGAAATCGCTTTTGCCGATCTGCCGGCTGCATTCGACGACTACATCCAGGGACGTGCCAAGGGTCGCGTGGTGGTCAATATCGCCGCCTGAAGCCAGGAAGAAACAACGTCAGAAACCATTTACCACCGTACAACAACGCCAACGAGGATCGACATGGGAAAATATACCGAGTTTCACAAGCGCTCAATTACTCAGCGTGATGAATTCTGGGCCGAGCAGGCGGCTCTGATCGACTGGCACACTCCGCCGCAGCAGATCTGTGATTTTTCGCGCCCACCATTTGCCAAATGGTTCGTCGGCGGCAAGACTAATCTCTGCCACAACGCGGTCGACCGCCATGCCGCGAAGCGTCCGAATGACCGCGCGCTGGTGTATATCTCGACCGAGACCAACGAAGAGAAGTCCTACACCTTCGCTGAACTGAAGTCCGAGGTGATGCGCACGGCTGCGATCATGAAGTCGCTCGGCGTGGTCAAGGGCGACCGCGTCCTGATTTACATGCCGATGATTGCCGAAGCCACTTTTGCCATCCTGGCCTGCGCCCGTATCGGTGCCATCCATTCTGTGGTATTCGGCGGCTTCGCTTCCGGTTCATTGGCGACCCGCATCGACGACGCCAAGCCCAAGCTGATCGTTTCCAGCGATGCCGGCATGCGCGGCGGCAAGGCCGTGCCCTACAAGAACCTGCTCGATGAAGCCTGCAAACTCGCCGAATTTCCACCCGAGAAGGTGCTGATGATCGACCGTGGCCTGGACAAGGGCTGGCCCCGGGTTGCAGGCCGTGATGTCGATTACGCCGAACTGCGAGCGCAACACATGAACGCCGAGGTGCCCTGCGAGTGGATGGAGTCCACCGAGCCGTCCTATATTCTCTATACCTCCGGCACTACCGGCAAGCCCAAAGGCGTGCAGCGCGACACCGGCGGCTATGCCGTGGCGCTGGCGGCGTCGATGAAGCATATCTTTCAGGGCGGTGAGGGCGAGACCATGTTCTCTACGTCCGACATCGGCTGGGTGGTCGGCCACAGCTACATCATTTACGGCCCGCTGATTGCCGGCATGGCCACCATCATGTACGAAGGTACGCCGGTTCGCCCCGATCCGGGCATCTGGTGGCAGATCGTCGAGAAGTACAAGGTCACCGTGATGTTCTCCGCGCCCACAGCGGTCCGCGTGCTGAAGAAGAGCGACAACAGTTGGCTGCACAAGTACGACCTGTCTACGCTGAAGCACCTGTTCCTGGCAGGCGAGCCGCTGGACCAGCCGACCCACGAATGGATCATGGGCGAACTGAATCTGCCGGTGATCGACAACTACTGGCAGACCGAGACCGGCTGGCCGATATTGTCGACGGTGCGCGGCATCGAGGATACCAAGATCAAGTTCGGCACACCGAGCTTCCCAGTGTATGGCTACGATCTGCGGATATTCCGTGAAGACGGCAGCGTGTGTGATGCCAATGAAAAGGGCATTGTCGGCATCGTCCCGCCGCTGCCTCCTGGTTGTCTGTCCACCATCTGGGGCGACGACGATCGCTTCGTCAGCACCTATTTCAGCCTGTTCAAGGAACCGCAGGTGTATTCGTCGTTCGACTGGGGCATCATGGACGACGAAGGCTATCACTACATCCTCGGCCGCACCGATGACGTCATCAACGTTGCCGGTCATCGCCTGGGCACGCGCGAAATCGAGGAAGCAGTGCAGGGACACAGCGCGGTGGCGGAGGTCGCGGTAGTCGGCGTCAATGATCAGTTGAAGGGGCAGGAGCCGGTCGCCTTCGTCGTGGTCAAGGACCCGGCACGGGTAGCTACCGTGGAACTGCGAACTGCGCTGGAGGCGGAGATCAAGAAGGTGGTCGACGGCAACCTGGGTGCCATCGCGCGACCGAAGCGCGTGCATTTCGTGACCGGCCTGCCCAAGACGCGCTCCGGCAAGATGCTGCGCCGTTCGATTCAGGCGCTTGCAGAAGGTCGCGATGCCGGCGACCTGACGACCATCGACGATCCGTCTACGCTGGAACAGATCAAGGCCGCGTTGGCGGGTTGAATTGCTTGCGGCAGGATGGGCGCCGCTTCTCGGGCGCCCCTCTTTTGATCTGCTTTGAGTGAGTGCCTGGACAAAGGTGGGCTCCTGCCGGGCAAGGATGATGCACTCGCGCACTTTGAGGGCATAATCGTTGCTTTAGTCCATAGTATTGGCGTGAATCCAATATGAATCAATCGGCTCGAGTGTTTAGCAGGCCGCAGGTGCGCAAGCGGTGAGCCCGGATCAAGCTTGGGACGGTGTCGATCGTCGCCGGAACAATGATTCTGCCTACGCCGGGACCGAGCGACGCGTCGGCCTTTTCGCGCGAGTTGACGGTGTCCGTGAGGACCTGCTCCATCATGATCCCCTGCTGGATTGCCTGGTCGAACTGACCCGGATACATGGGCGACCGAGTACCCATGCGGCACTGACGGCCGGGTTGCCCCTGCCGGCCGAGGGATTGACGCCATCGCTGTTCGTCCGTGCGGCGCAGCGCGCAGGATTTGCCAGCAAGCTGGTGCGGCGTTCCCTGGAAAAGATCGATGTCGCCTTGCTGCCGGTCATCTTGTTGCTCAAGGGTAACGAGGCCTGCATTCTTCTCGACTGGGACGAGGACGGCAGTTCTGCCAAACTTTTGTTTCCGGATACGGGTCAGGGCGCCGTGTCGCTAGCGCGTGAGAATCTGCAGGCGCGCTATGAGGGCATCGCCTTGTTTGCCCGGCCCCATTTCCGCTTCGACCAACGCACCCCGGAGGTCGTTGAAGTGGCGCAGCGCCACTGGTTCTGGGGCGCAATCATGGAGCAATTGCCGGTCTACAAGGACATTCTCGGCGCTGCGGCCCTGGTGAATGTCTTCGCGCTGGCCATGCCGGTTTTCACCATGAACGTGTATGACCGCGTGGTGCCCAACAATGCGGTGGAGACCCTGTGGATGCTGGCCAGCGGTTTGCTGCTGGTATTTGGCGTGGACTATGCGATTCGTCTGCTGCGCGGTCATTTTGTCGACCTGGCAAGTTCGCGCATCGACCTGAAGCTCTCGGCCCTCATCATGGAACGGGTGCTGGGCATGCGACTCGCCAACCGTCCGGCGTCGGTGGGTTCTTTCGCGGCGAACTTGCGCTCTTTCGAAACCGTACGCGATTTCATCGCCTCGGCCACTGTTACGGCCGTGATCGATCTGCCGTTTGCACTCTTGTTTCTGGCGGTGATTCTCTGGATATCCTGGCCGCTGATCGTGTTCCCCGTCCTCGGCATCATCGGCGTCCTGATTTACAGCTACGTCATCCAGTACAAGATGCGCGAACTTTCGGAAACGACCTTTCGCGCCGCGGCCATGCGCAATGCCACGCTGATCGAAAGCCTTACTGCCCTTGAGACCATAAAAGCCAACGGAGCCGAAGGCCTGATGCAGGCCAGGTGGGAAAAGACGGCGGCGTTCCTCGCCCGGACCAGTGCCCGGCTGCGACTCCTGTCCTCGTCTGCAATGAATGGCGCTGCGACTCTGACACAACTGGTCAATCTGCTGATAGTCATCGCCGGCGTCTATCTGATACACGAGCGCTGGCTAACGATGGGCGGGTTGATCGCCTGCACCATGCTGGCGGGGCGCGCCATGGCGCCATTGGGCCAGATGGTGGGTCTGCTGATGCAGTTCGAGAACGCCAAGACGGCGCTTGCCGGGCTTGAAAAGACCATGACCACGCCAGGCGAACGTGCGGAAGAGACCGCATTTGTCCATCGTCCTGAAATCAAGGGGGAAATTGAGTTTCGTAATGTCAGCTTCACTTATCCCGGCCATACGCAAGAGGTTCTGCGCAATGTTTCGTTCCGCATCAGACCCGGCGAGCGGGTAGTGGTGCTGGGACGGGTGGGGTCGGGCAAAACCACCCTGCACAAGTTGATGCTCGGCCTTTATCAGCCGACTGAGGGCGCGGTGTTTCTCGATGGCGTCGATCTGCGACAACTGGATCCCGCGGACTTGAGGCGCAATGTCGGTTACGTGGAACAGGACACCCTGTTGTTCTATGGCAGCCTTCGCGAAAATGTCGCACTGAGGGCGCCCTACGCCGACGATCTGGCTATCGTCACGGCTGCGGAAGTCGGCGGTCTGACGGAGTTTATCAACCGGCACCCCGAGGGCTATGACATGGTTATCGGCGAGCGCGGCGCTTCGCTTTCCGGCGGCCAGCGTCAGGGCGTGGCCATCGCCCGGGCGGTACTTCTCGATCCGCCGGTATTGCTGCTCGACGAGCCGACCAGTTCGATGGACTTCACCTCGGAGAGTCACTTCAAGGACAGACTCACCCGCTTCATGCAGCACAAAACCATGGTCATAGTGACTCACCGGGCGAGTCTGATCGATCTGGCTGATCGCATGATCGTCATCGATGATGGCAAGGTAATGACCGATGGTCCCCGTCAGCAGGTGGTCGAATCGCTTCAGGCCGGTCGCATCGGGAGAGCGACATGAACTATCCGGTCCTGCTGCAACGACTGACGGGCGTGCTGGGCAAGGTACACCTCTGGTTCGAGTCGATCCGGATCAAGGTTCAGCCGAGCGTCGATCGCTGGCTGGCGGACTGGAAAGAGAACCCCGACGCACCTGACGCTGATTTCGTGCAGGACGCGGATTACTTCATGATCCAGCAGGAACCTCTGCGCGCAAAGGTTTTGGTCAAGACCATTCTGATCTCCGTATCGCTGTTCGTCATGTGGACCGCCGTTGCCCAGGTCGACGAGATCACCAAGGGCGAGGGAAAGGTGATTCCATCCAGCCAGATCCAGATTCTGCAAAGCCTGGATGGGGGAATAGTCGCGGAAATAAACGTCAAGGAAGGACAGGTGGTGGATGCCGGGCAGGTTCTGCTGCGCGTTGATCCGACGCGATTCGAGTCGTCAGTGCGTGAAAATCGCTCGCAATACCTGGCGTTGACCACCAAGGTCGCGCGTTTGCGTGCGCTGGCGGAAGGCTTGCCCTTTGTTCCTCCGCCGGAAGTCCTGATCGAGGACCCGAGGACCGTCCAGGACGAGCAGCGGCTGTATGAATCAGCCCGATCCAACGTCGCGGCGCAGATATCGATTGCCAGAGAGCAATTGGTCCAGCGCCAGCAGGAGCTTTCGGAAATGCGCGTCAAGCGCGAACAGGCCTCGCAGGCCTACGAACTTACGGCTAAGGAGCTGGCCGTTACCAAGCCTTTGATAAATTCGGGCGCGGTATCGGAAGTCGAATTGCTGCGTCTGGAACGTGACACTTCACGTTTTCGCGGCGAGCGCGACATGGCTGCAGCGCAGATATTGCGTTCGCAGGCGGCGATGGCGGAAGCTTCGCGCAAGATCGAAGAGGTTGAACTCAATGCCCGCAACGAGGTGCGCAAGGAATTGGGTGATTCGATGGCCAAACTCAATGCCTTTACCGAAGGCGGGGTGGCGCTTGCCGACAAGGTCAAGCATGCCGCAATCCGGTCACCGGTGAAAGGGACGGTCAAGCGGTTGCTGGTGAACACGGTGGGCGGAGTAGTCCAGGCCGGCCGGGACTTGGTCGAGGTTGTTCCGCTTGAGGATGCCCTGATCCTGGAGGCCAAGGTAGCACCCAAGGACATTGCTTTCCTGCATCCCGGGCTGCCGGCGATGGTCAAATTCACGGCCTATGACTTCTCCACGTATGGTGGCCTGGAGGCGAAACTGGAGCATATCGGTGCGGACTCCATCACGGATGAAAAAGGCAACACCTTCTTCCTCGTCAGGGTGCGTACCAAAAACTCGTCGCTCGGGGCCAATCTGCCGGTAATTCCAGGCATGGTGGCCGAGGTGGACATCATCACGGGGCAAAAGAGCATTCTTTCCTACCTACTCAAGCCGGTACTCAGGGCCAAGCAGGGGGCGCTGACCGAGCGCTGAATCCCGTGTCGTCACGTTCGCCGGGCTCCCAGTTTCAGTTGTTCGTGTCTCCGTCGGGGGAGGCACTGCCGCGCTGGCTGGAGGCATTCCCGAAGGCGGTCGTGCTTGCGCAAGGCACTTTTGTGGAATCCTTGCCCGACGGTGCGCTGGTGTGGCTGCGCCTGGATGCGTCACGGCCTGCGCCGGAGCAGCTTGCCGAGTTGCACAAGGCGGTAGGCGCCGCCCGGATAGTAGTGCTGGCCAGCCAGCCCGACAACGAACAGGCCCTAACCCTGTTTTCCGCCGGCATTCGCGGCTATTGCAATGCTCATTCCACGGCGGCCAACCTGCGTCAGGTGGCAAGCGTGGTTCAGGCAGGTGGGCTGTGGATAGGCGAAGCCCTGATGCAGAGACTGCTCGCAGCCACTCGGACGGCTATATTGAAAACTCCCGTGGCCAGCTTGCCGCAGGATGTAGCAAGTCGCGCCGCTGCGGACCGCCTGTCGGCCCTGACCGGGCGCGAGCAGGAGGTCGCCCGCGCGGTTGCCACAGGGTCCAGCAACAAGGAAATCGCCCGCCAGTTGGGAATCACGGAGCGTACCGTCAAAGCTCACATCGGCTCGGTGTTCCAAAAACTCAACGCACGCGACAGACTCCACCTTGCCCTGATCGTCAACGGCCAGCGGCCGTCCTGAGCCGTCTCCCGATACTGTCCTTTGGTCCAATAGCGGTCCATGAGTCTGACGGGTAGAGTGACCAGTATTCCATAGTCACGTCCGGAGCATTCATCATGGCTGAATCAGACATCGTCATCGGCAAAGTCGCCTCGGTTGTAGGTCAGGTGTTCGCCAAAGGTCCGGACGGGACCGTGCGCCAGCTCAGGATAGGAGATCCGGTATACGAAGGTGAGGTGATCCAGGCGGCCGCTAACGGTCGCGTTGAACTCGCCTTCAACAGTGGCACTGCCTATTTCCTCCGCGACAAGGAAGCGGTCACGCTTGACAGCATGGTGTTCGGTGACCGGGCTGCAGATGCCAAGGAAGCCGCACTCATGCCCGGAAGTAGCAGCGAGTTGGAAGACGTCTCCCGTGCGCTTGCCGAAGGCAACAGTCTTGATGAATTGCTGGAAGAAACTTCCGCAGGTAGGACGACACTGTTTGGAAGTGCGAATAATGGTCATTCCTTTGTTCAACTGCTGCGGATTGCGGAGGGCATCGATCCGTTGGGTTATCAGTTTGGGGCCAGGGGTGAGGAGGCGCTGGACGAGCGTGTGGAAGACACCTGGGGCACCAGAGGGATCACCACTACCGCCGCCACCACCATCACCACCAATGGACGGGCCATCGATACTGCGCCGCCGGCGCCGACGATCACCGTCTCCGCCCCGGACAACACCAGCGACACGACGCCGACCATCACCGGCAGCACCAACGCCGCCGACGGCAGCACGGTGACCCTGAGCATCGTCCAGGGCGCCACCAGCTACACGGTGAC